>NZ_JACHHY010000008.1:130899-184416 GCF_014202905.1 Chitinivorax tropicus
TGCAGATATGTTGCTGGACAGACTTTCCCAGTCCTCGATGGCGACGGTTTCCACCTCGAATGCTTCGCCCAAAACAGGTAGATCCAGATCAAATTCGGGAGCGGATGTCTCAGTCAGCAAGGGTGTGTCAGACGGTGGCTCGTCAATGAAGATTTCCACCTCGTCCCTGGCTGGTTGCGCCAACAAGACCTCTGGCTCGCGGAGGGGGGTGGGGGGAACGTCGATTCGAATCACGGGAATAGATGCAGGTTGTGGCCGAAATGCAGCTACATTCATCATTACGTCAGGCAAGGCCTCATCCAAGGTAGGGATGTCAAGCAGCGAAGTATCATCTGCTGGGCTGGGTGGCACGACATCCAAAGCCAGCTCTTCCAAGACGGGGATATCATCGAGATGTGCCTGTCCGGGCACCACCTCGGTCAACATTGGGATGTCGGCTGCCGCATCTTTGGCATCAGGGTGGTGCATATGTTTGCTCAATAATGCATCCACACGATCAAGAACGCTCGGTGGGGCCGGCTTGGCAGATTGTTCGTCCATTAATTTCCGAGATGGCTCAAGTTGTGAGATTGGATATCGTAACCGCAGTCCCGGTAATAGCGAAAGCGCTGCCGAGCAGCGGTAGCTATTTCATGTTCCTGGCTGACGATTTCCATCAAGCGCTCAAAGCGGCTGAAAAAGCGCGGCCAGTCAGCATGAAGGTTGATCAGAATTTCATGATGCGGAATATTATCCGACAAATGGTCGATGATGACGGGGGTTTCATTGGCCAGCGCATGGTTGGCACGGCAATGGGGGATGAAGCTCAGCTGATTGAAAGTCCATAATCGCTGATCGATGGCATCGGTTTCAGCAGGGCTGCTGGTGAAGATCATCACCCGCTTGCCCTGCGCCACCGCTTTGGCGGTGAGCTGGCAGACCACGCCAGCCCGATCCGTCACGTGAGTGTAAAAATCAATTCTCGTCATGTTGGGCGTCGCTCTCGCCCTCATCCATCTCGATTTCGTGAACGCGCTTTGGACGCCCGCGCATTGGAACGCGCCCTTCCAGTTGATCCGCACGACCAATCAGGAAGCGGCTGAGCAGGGGGACGGGGCGACCAGTGGAGCCCTTGTCCTTACCCGACTTCCAAGCGGTGCCGGCGATATCCAGATGCGCCCAGTCATAGTTCTTGGTGAATCGGGACAGGAAGCAGGCTGCGGTGATCGAGCCACCGGGGCGGCCACCGATGTTGGCCATGTCGGCAAAGTTGCTCTTCAGCTGGTCTTGGTATTCTTCCCATAGTGGCATGTGCCAAGCACGGTCTGCGGCGTCTTCCCCTGCGGTGGCCAATTCACGGGCCAGGCTGTCTTGATTGGAGAACAGGCCCGTCGCCACATGGCCCAGCGCAATCACGCATGCCCCGGTCAGGGTGGCTACGTCGATGACGGTGTCCGGTTCGTAGCGTTCGGCATAGGTCAGCGCATCGCACAGGATCAGGCGGCCTTCGGCATCGGTGTTCAAAATCTCGATGGTCTGGCCAGACATCGTGGTCACGATGTCGCCTGGTTTGCTGGCGTTGCCTGCCGGCATGTTCTCGCAGGTAGGGATCAGTGCGTAGATATTCAGTGGTAGCTTCATCTGCGCGGCAGACTGCATGGTGCCCAGTACGGTGGCTGCACCGCACATGTCATATTTCATTTCATCCATGCCCTCGCCAGGCTTGAGCGAAATGCCACCCGAGTCAAATGTGATGCCCTTACCGACCAGTACGATGGGCTTCACATCCTTCTTCGCGCCATGGTATTGCAGCTCGATCAACTTGATCGGCTCAGAGCTGGCTTTGCCAACAGACAGGAAGGAGCCCATGCCCAGCTTCTCGATGTCTTCACGCTCCATGATCTTGCACTGCAAGCCAAACTTCCCGGCCAGCTCTTTGGCTGTCTCGGCCAGATAGGTGGGGGTGCAGACATTGCTTGGCAGATTGCCCAGATCTTTCGCGAGGTTCATCCCATCGGCAATTGCCTGGCCCTTCTGTAGTGCTTCTTCACCGAGCGACAGCTCGCTGCGGCGGGAGACTGACAGGGTCAGCTTGCGCAAACGGCGTGGCTCCTCCTGTTTGCTCTTCAAGCGATCAAACCGGTACAGCGTATCAAACACCACCTGCACTGCATGCTCGATCCGCCAGGCAATCTCACGCTTGCGCACGGGCACTTCTGTCAGATACAGCACAGCTTCCGGCGAGCCGGTTTCCACCAGGGTCTTCAATGCGGAGCGGACAGCAATGTGGTATTCGTTGTCACGGAATTCACGCTCCTTGCCCAGCCCGACCAGCAAGACACGGTCGCACAGGGTATGTGGAACATTGTGCAGTAACAATGTCGCGCCCAGTTTGCCATCCATGTCACCTCGGCGCAGGATGTCACTGATATACCCATCCGAGATCCGATCCAATAGATCGGCGGCTAGCGTCAATTTCCGTGAGTCAAAAACCCCGACGACCACACAAGCGGAGCGCTGCTTCTCCGGGCTACCGCTTTTTATGCTAAATTCCACTGTCTGCTCCTTCGATCGATATGGGCGAGATTTCCTAATCCCGCCGCTGTATATCTGAAAACGAATGCCATCGGGATTATGGATGGGCATCACGTGTCGATATTTTAGAATTAGTGATAAACCAAACGAAAATCAAATTATCCAGACTTTTTACTGGAAATGTCAAAGATAGTTCCCAAACATGATATTCGCCCGTACCTATAAGCGAGAGCTGACGGTGCTTACCTTGGCAGTCTTCCTGGTACTGCTGGCCATTATCTGCACGACCTTGATCGTGCGATTCCTGGGTATGGCAGCAAGTGGAAGACTGGCGACCGAGGCAGTGCTGATCACTTTAGGCTTTGCAACACTACGCTATCTGCCGATTTTATTGTCGCTATCCATGTTCATTGCGATTCTGGTGGCCTTGACCCGCGCCCATCGGGATCATGAGGTGGAGGTCTGGCAAAGCTCGGGCATCAGTGTCTCGGACTGGATCAGGCCGACATTGGGTTTCGCCTCACCTATTTTGTTGCTGATTGCGATCTTGAGCTTCAGCTTGTCGCCCTGGGCGGTGAGAAAGAGCGATGCATATCGCCAGAAACTCATGTCTCAAGAAGAGACTGCAGCAATCGCGCCAGGGGTTTTCAAGGAATCCAAGCAAGCAGACCGCGTCTTTTTCATTGAGAATTTCAGTGGTGATAACGGTTCTGCAACGAATATTTTCGTGCAGAGCGAGAAAAACGGCAAAATTCGTTTGGTCAGCTCCAATCAGGGCTATCTGAGCAAAGATGAGTTGGGCAATCGTATTCTGGTGCTGACCAATGGCCGCCAGTACGAGGGGCTGCCCGGTTCGAACGTATACCGGATCGTTGAATTCGAGCGCTACTCTGTACTCGTGCCGCCCAAGGACGAGTCGTTGTCAGCCTCACCGATACAGGGGATGCGAACACAGGAGCTGATCCGTGACATGAATAACGACAAACATGCCGAGCTGGCCTGGCGGCTGGGCTCGCCAGTCGGCGCCTTGTTGCTGGTGATGCTGGCCGTGCCATTGTCGTTTGTAAAACCGCGCGCGGGACGATCGCTGAACCTGGTGCTCGCCATTCTGATCTATATGGTCTACAGCAATATGCTGTCGGTGGTGCAAGCCTGGATTGCCCAGGGCAAGGTGCACCCGTTGATCGGGTTGTGGCCGGTCCATCTGGTGCTTGGGTTGTTGATCTTCATCTTGCTCGCTGCGCGTTCTGGTCGCCTGCACCAGTGGAGGATGGGTGCATGAACACATTGTCACGCTACCTCTCATCTGAAATCCTGAAAGGCACTTTGCTCATCTTTGCGGTGCTGCTGGGGCTGTTCGCCTTTTTTGACGTCATCAATCAATTGGATGACATGGGCAAAGGAAATTACAAGCTCCATTATGTGTTCCTGTTCGTAGGCTTGAGCCTGCCCGCGCATGTCTATGAGCTGTTTCCGGTGGCGGTGTTGATCGGCTCACTGTTCACGTTGTCCACGCTGTCATCCAATTCTGAATACACCATCATCCGGGCATCTGGTGTATCGACTTTTGGGGTCGTCCGCTATTTGTTGCCTGCCGGGCTTTTGATGGCTTTGCTGACTTTCGCATTCGGTGAGTACATTGCACCGCCGGCAGAGCGTGCTGCCAACCAGTTGCGGCTGCAGGCGACCAACTCGGTGGTCGCGCAGGAGTTCCGTTCCGGATTGTGGGTGAAGGATGATCGCCATTTCATCAATGTACGGCAGGTGTTGCCTGACAATACTCTGCGTGATTTGCGAGTCTATACCTTTGATGATCGATACAACCTGAAATCGATTCTGAATGCCGGAGAGGGGAAGCATCAGAGTGACGGCAGGTGGCGATTGACAGGCATCACTGAAACGCAATTCTTCGGTAGCCAGCAGGTCAGTGTGGTGAAACGCAGTGAACGCGCTTGGGAATCGGTGCTGACCCCGAGCGTGCTATCCATTCTGCTGGTTGTGCCGGAGCACATGCCGGTTGAGGATCTGTGGAACTACATCCGCCATCTTGAGGAAAACAAGCAAAAATCCTCACGCTATGAAATCGCGCTGTGGAGTAAGCTGCTCTACCCACTGGTGTCTGTATGCATGATGTTGCTGGCGTTGCCTTTTTCACAGACCCAGCGGCGTAGCAGTAACGTTGGGCTGAAACTGTTCCTGGGGATTATGCTTGGGCTGGTATTCCACTTTATCAACAGTCTGTTCAAGCATCTAGGGTTGTTGTATGACTGGAACCCGCTGTTGTCTGCGGGTTTCCCATCCTTGATTGTCGTCCTGCTGGGTACGGGGATGCTCTGGTACCAGGAGCGGCGTTGACCGCTATCGATGAATAGGCGCGGAATGCGCCTATTTTTTCAGAGGAGGGGTGCGGACGATGCAGGTGCCGGCCAGTCGGTCGTGCAAAAACTGCCGGTCTTTGTCCAGCATAGCCCAGCCCAGCATGATTGCCAGAAAGGCTAAACTGCTCCACAGCAATGGCTTGCCTTCCGGGTGAGCATGGCTCCAGATGGCCATGACCAATGGTGTCACATAGCCCAGTGTGCCAAGCGCCAAACGAATGATAGCCTGCTTATGACCAACCGGTTGACCTGACAAAGTGACCAATCGCATCCGCCAGGCCCGCATGGCCAGGGTCTGACCGCCGCGTGTCCAGCTGCGAACCAGATACCAGGCATTGACGCCCAACAGCATCAGCCAGAGCAGTCGCCAAGCCCAATGTTGCTCCGCAGCAGCGTTCGCCTGCTGACCAAACAATGGCAGTATCGCCATTGGGATCAGCAACACGACGAACGACAAAGCAAAAAGGATTACGAACTCGTACACGAGGCAGAGTAACCGGCGTCCGGTGCCTGCCAGTGGCATGTCATCAGAAAGCATCATGATCAATTATGGTGATTGAGAAAGCAGGTCGAGCCCTTTCCGGGCCGACGGATCGCAACGGTATCACGGTTGGCGTGCTTTGGGTGGGCCTCTCGAACTGCTGCGTCGCATCATTTGGGGGTTGACCGCAATCTGGCGATCGGGTAAGTTTTAGTTTCCCTTACCGGGTTCCTCGCGTCGTTTGCACGATTGGCACACAAAGCTGGTTGCGAACGGCCAAAAGTCGGGACCGTGTTTCGACTCATGCGTGATGCTCTCTGAGATCCGCGTAACCACAGACAGCAAAGTTGACCACCAGTGACTGAGCCTGTTCCTGATCCCAAGGCAAGCACCCTTCGGGAACGAAAAATCCTTCAATTGAAAAAAGCTCCTTTATGTGAGCAAAGGACTGTTATGGAACTTTCAGGCGCAGAGATCGTTGTGCGCTGTCTGCAGGAAGAAGGCGTTGAATACGTTTTCGGTTACCCGGGCGGCGCAGTTCTCGAAATTTACGACGCAATCTTCAAGCAAGATGCATTCAAACATGTGCTGGTTCGGCATGAGCAGGCAGCGGTGCATGCTGCGGACGCCTATTCCCGATCCAGCAATAAAGTCGGGGTGGCGCTGGTCACCAGCGGCCCTGGCGCAACCAATGCTATCACCGGCATTGCCACTGCTTATATGGATTCGATCCCCTTGATCGTGATCTCTGGGCAGGTGCCTACGCCGGCAATCGGTCTGGATGCATTCCAGGAAGTCGATATGGTTGGGTGTACCCGACCGTGCGTGAAGCACAATATTCTGGTCAAGGACATCAACGACCTGGCGGCGGCGATCAAGAAGGCATTCTATATAGCCACCACAGGCCGGCCTGGTCCGGTGGTGATTGATATCCCAAAAGATGTCACCCTCAAAAAGGCTGAATTCAACTACCCAACCAGCGTGACCATGCGTTCCTATACGCCGATCACCAAGGGGCACCCAGGTCAGATCAAGAAAGCAGTCAATCTGCTGCTGGATGCCAAACGCCCATTGGTTTATATCGGTGGTGGCGCGGTGCTGTCGAATGCATCGACCCAGGTTACCGAGCTGGTGCGTGCCCTAGGGTTGCCATGCACCAATACGCTGATGGGATTGGGGGCATATCCGGGGTCTGATCGCCAAAACTTGGGCATGCTGGGTATGCACGGCAACTATGAAGCCAACCTGGCCATGCAGTATTGCGATGTGCTGATTGCGATTGGCGCACGTTTTGATGATCGCGTGGTGTCGGTGCCGAGCCATTTCCTGTCCAGCCCGAAAAAGATCATTCACATCGATATCGACCCTAGCTCGATTGCCAAGCGGGTCAAGGTGGACATCCCCATCGTCGGCAATGTGCGTGATGTATTGGATGAAATGCTCAATCTGCTCAAGCAGACTACCGAGCGTCCTGACCCGAAAGCACTGGATGCTTGGTGGCAGCAGATCAATGAGTGGCGTGCGCCCAACTCGCTGTTCTTCCAGAATTCAGACGAGGTGATTAAGCCGCAGTTCGTGGTGCAGACGTTGTATGAATTGACTGGTGGCAATGCCATCATCACATCCGATGTTGGGCAACACCAGATGTGGGCTGCCCAGTATTACAAATTTGATCGCCCTCGCCAGTGGATCAATTCCGGCGGCCTGGGCACCATGGGCGTTGGCTTGCCTTATGCAATGGGCGCCAAGCTGGCCAACCCGGATGCCGATGTCTGCTGCATCACCGGCGAGGCGTCGATCCAGATGAATATTCAAGAGCTCTCGACAGCCAAGCAATACCATACACCGGTCAAGATCATCAGCTTGAACAACCGTTATCTCGGCATGGTTCGCCAGTGGCAGGAATTCTTCTATGGCAATCGTTACTCCGAGTCATACATGGATGCCTTGCCCGATTTCGTTAAGCTGGCAGAGGCCTATGGACATGTCGGTATGCGGATCGAAAAGCCGGCAGACGTGGAGGGTGCGCTGAGAGAGGCGCTGGCTATGAAAGACCGCTTGGTGTTCATGGATTTCCTCACCGACCAGACCGAAAACGTGTTCCCAATGGTTCAGAATGGCAAAGGCCTGAACCAGATGGATCTGCCGCCGCATATGCGCAATCTGCAGCAGGTGGCAGCAACCAAAGAACGCGATTACGGCAATCTGAGCTGAGAGGGCGCGCCCATGCGACACATATTATCCATTTTGATCGAAAACGAAGCCGGTGCGCTCTCGCGCGTGGCCGGTTTGTTCTCGGCGCGCGCTTATAACATTGAGTCATTGAGCGTTGCGCCGACTGAAGACCCCACCCTGTCGCGCATGACCATTGTGACGACCGGCTCTGATGACGTGATCGAGCAGATCACCAAGCAGCTCAACAAGCTGATCGAAGTCGTCAAGGTGATCGACCTGAACGAGTCGGACCACATTGAGCGCGAGCTGATGCTGATCAAAGTACGCGCCACGGGTAAAGACCGCGAAGAAATGAAGCGGATGGCGGATATTTTCCGGGGACGCATCATCGATGTGACGGAAAAGACCTACACCATTGAGCTGACCGGCACCGGCGACAAGCTGAACGCCTTTATCGAAGCGCTGGATCGCACCGTGATACTCGAAACGGTGCGCACGGGTGCCTCTGGTATCGGTCGTGGCGAACGTATTCTGAAGATCTGAAACCACCAAACTGAATTTAACTGCTGCAAGCCAAATGGCTTGCTGACAAGAAAGGAATTGCAATGAAAGTGTTTTACGATAAAGACGCCGATCTCTCCCTCATCAAAGGCAAGAAAGTCACCATCGTGGGTTACGGCTCGCAAGGCCATGCTCACGCGCTGAACTTGACTGAGTCGGGTGTGGATGTGACAGTGGGTGTACGTAAGGGCGGCGCGTCCTGGAGCAAGGTTGAAGCAGCTGGCTTGAAGGTGGCAGAAGTGGCAGAAGCCGTCAAAGGCGCAGATGTCGTCATGATTCTGTTGCCTGACGAATCGCAGCCTGGTGTCTACAAAGACGATATCGAGCCGAATATCAAGCCGGGTGCGGCATTGGCGTTTGCACACGGGTTCAACATCCACTACAACCAGATCGTGCCGCGCGCTGACCTGGATGTCATCATGGTGGCCCCCAAGGGCCCAGGCCACACCGTGCGCTCTGAATACAAAAAAGGTGGTGGTGTACCCTCACTGATTGCCGTCTATCAAGACCGCTCCGGCAAGGCGCGTGACATTGCCCTGTCGTATGCAGCTGCAAACGGTGGTACCAAGGGTGGCGTGATCGAGACCAACTTCCGCGAAGAAACTGAAACTGACTTGTTCGGTGAGCAGGCAGTACTGTGTGGTGGTGCGGTCGAGCTGGTGAAAATGGGCTTTGAAACCCTGGTGGAAGCCGGTTACGCCCCAGAAATGGCCTACTTCGAGTGCCTGCACGAGCTGAAACTGATCGTTGACCTGATGTACGAAGGCGGGATCGCCAACATGAACTACTCCATCTCGAACAACGCCGAGTATGGAGAGTATGTGACCGGCACCGAGGTGATCAACGAGCAATCCCGTGCGGCGATGCGCAATGCCCTGAAGCGCATCCAGACTGGTGAGTACGCGAAGATGTTCATTCTGGAAGGTAAGACCAACTACCCAGCCATGACAGCGCGTCGTCGCCTGACAGCTGCTCACCCGATCGAGCAGGTTGGGGCACAGCTGCGTGACATGATGCCTTGGATCAAAGCCAATAAATTGGTCGATCAATCCAAGAACTGACCTCGCGGCATCGTGCATCAAAAAGCCCTGGCATTGCCGGGGCTTTTTGTTTTTTTCAGTTGGGTCAGGCTAAAGCAGCGCCTGGCCTAGGCCATGAGCCTCGGCCCATAAACAGCCCTGTCTTTCATAGTAAAATATACCTGCTCCGAGCATATTCAGGCTTGAGTGCGTGACCGTCTGATCACATACTTGAGCATGGCCAGATGACACGTATCATCAATAGATCAGCTTCCTAACCATCATTCAAAGTGGGTTTATGCATCCAACCAACCGTCGTCGCGATGTGCGCGACATGACTTTGCGCCAGCAAAGCATCTATCTACTTCCCAACCTGTTTACCACGGCTGCTTTGTTTGGTGGCTTCTATGCCATTGTGCAAGCGATGAGTGGCCGGTTCTTGCATGCCTCGGTGGCAATTTTCGTGGCCATGGTGCTGGATGGCCTCGATGGCCGGGTAGCTCGTCTGACACATACACAAAGTGCTTTTGGTGCGGAATATGACAGTCTGTCCGATATGGTCAGCTTTGGTATCGCACCTGCATTGGTGGTCTATGTCTGGGCGCTGAAGGATATGGGCAAGATGGGCTGGATCGTGGCCTTTATCTATGCGGTCGGTGCTGCCTTGCGCTTGGCACGGTTCAACACCATGCTGGCCGTGCAGGACAAGCGGTGGTTCCAGGGCTTGCCCAGCCCTGCCGCTGCCGCATTGGTGGCAGGGCTGGTATGGGTATGCACTGAGTACGGTGTACCAGGTGGCGAAGTGCGCTGGCTTGCGCTGGGCTTCACCTTGGCTGCCGGGCTGACCATGGTGAGTAACATCCCGTTCTACAGCTTCAAAGAGATCAATGCGCGCAAAGCGGTGCCCTTCGTTACTCTGCTGATGGTCGTGCTATTCATCGTTGCTGTCTCCAGTGGCCCTGCAGAAGTGCTATTCGGTCTGTTTGTCAGCTATACCCTGGCTGGATATGGCTTGGCTTTATGGCGCTTGTTGAAGCGGAAAAAGGGAGGGGATGTGGGCGATATTGACGGAATTGGACAATAAGTCTAATTCAATTGGATTGAATTCTTGCTTTTGTTATTTCGTGTTTGACACTTAGTCTACTCTTGGCTATCCTGTGAGGCATCGTACTCACAGGAAAGTGCCATGTCATTCGACATTGAACGTCTAATTGCTGATTTTGGCGGCCCATCCAAATTGGCCGAAGACTACAATCGGCGTTTTCCTGATGACCCGCTTTCACGCGCTGCCATCTACAAATGGCGTGAGCGGGGCAGCATTCCTTCTGCCCAGATCACCAAATTGGCTGCCTTTGCGCAGGCAATCGGGCAACCATTCAACATCCATGATTATTCTGTCCAATCTGGTGCGATTGCGCATCCTACCTACAGCTGGAGTACGCCAACCATGACTGATCGCTTGTTCATTTTCGACACCACCTTGCGCGACGGCGAGCAAAGCCCGGGCGCCTCGATGACCAAAGAAGAGAAGGTGCGCATTGCGCGTCAGCTGGAGCGGCTAGGCGTAGACGTCATCGAAGCCGGGTTTGCAGCGGCCAGCCCAGGCGATTTCGAGGCTGTGCGATCCATCGCAGAAATCGTCAAGGATTCGACCATCTGCTCTTTGGCCCGAGCCAATGAGAACGATGTCCGCCGGGCAGGCGAGGCGATTCGACCAGCCAAGCAAGGGCGAATCCATGTCTTCATTGCCACCAGCCCGATCCATATGAAGAACAAGCTGCGCATGACTGAGGATCAGGTTGTTGAAGCAGCGATCAAGGCTGTGAAGGTAGCGCTGGAATATACCGATGATGTCGAATTCTCCGCTGAGGATGCGGTGCGTTCGGATACCGACTTTTTGATTCGTATCTTTGACGAAGTCATCCGGGCAGGGGCGAAGACCATCAATGTGCCGGATACCGTGGGCTACAGCATTCCAGCGGTCTGGTATGAGCGCCTCAAGGACTTGATCGAACGTGTGCCCGGCACTGAAAAGGTCGTCTGGTCGACACACTGCCATAACGATCTGGGCATGGCGGTAGCGAATTCACTCGCTGGTGTGCAGGCTGGCTGTCGCCAAGTCGAGTGCACCATCAATGGCCTGGGCGAGCGGGCTGGGAATGCCAGCCTTGAGGAAATCGTGATGGCGATCAAGACCCGGCGCGATCTGTTCAATCTCGAAACACGTATCGATACCACCCAGATCGTCACCGCATCCAAATTGGTTTCGACCATCACCGGCTACCCGGTTCAGCCCAACAAAGCCATCGTGGGGGCCAATGCCTTTGCCCATGAATCAGGCATCCATCAGGATGGCGTGCTGAAGCACCGCGAAACCTATGAAATCATGCGTGCCGAAGATGTCGGCTGGCATACCAACAAATTGACATTGGGTAAGCTTTCGGGCCGCAATGCATTCCGCACCCGGCTGAAGGAGCTGGGTATCGAACTGGAAAGCGAAGAGGCACTGAATGCCGCCTTCGCACGCTTTAAGGAGCTCGCTGACAAAAAGAGCGAGATCTTTGATGAAGACTTGCACGCGCTGGTCAGCGAAGAGCTGATCACTCAAGAGCAAGAGGACTACAAGTTCGTCTCGCTTGCGACCCACACGGAGACAGGAGAACAGCCCGTCGCCGAGATCGTGTTCGTTGATCATGGACATGAGAAACGTAGCAAGGCCACAGGCTCTGGCCCCGTGGACGCCACATTCAAGGCAATCGAAGCGCTGGTGGAAAGTCGTGCCGAACTGCAGCTGTATTCGGTCAATGCCATCACCAGCGGCACAGATAGCCAAGGCGAAGTGACTGTGCGGCTGGCTCGAGACGGTCGCATCGTCAACGGGCAAGGCGCTGACACCGATATCATCGCCGCTTCAGCCAAGGCTTATCTGTCTGCGCTGAACAAATTGGTGAGTAAGGCCGAAAAGGTGCGCGCCCAGCCTTTGGTTTAAGGCTTCAACCAGGGGCGGACGTGTTCGCCCTACCACCGGTATTGCTGTGCCTGGGCTGGATTGCAGTTGATCCGGCCCGGTCAATCATGCTTCATCCCTTACCTATCCTGATCTCCCGAGGCGTTGCGCTGGCGCTCAAGCTTGGGGGTGTCCATCTGTTCTGCCGTTCAATGCTTTTTGCTGGCAATGTCCATTGCCGCCCCTCATCGCCCTGGCCTGGCCCGACACGTCCGATGATGTGATTGGAATGGTTGTGGAATACTTCACAGTATTGATGACCACCATAGTTTCATATTCGCGGATATTGCCATTGGCGTGCAGTACCCGTTGCGAGAAATCATGGAAGGCGGCCATATCCGGTACATTGACGATCAGAATGTAATCGGCGCTGCCGGTGACGTTGTAACACTCCATCACCTCCGGTGCATCACGCACTGTGCGGTGAAAATGCTGTTGTAGATGGATTTGCTCATGTGCCAGATTGATCCGAAGCACCATCCGCATCTTCTGGCCAACGTCTTCAGGGTTGACCAGAATGGCATCGCGCTGAATGACGCCAGCCTCCCGTAGCCGTTGCACTCGGCGGTAACAGGCAGATGGTGACAACGCCACTTGTTGCGCCAGATCGTACTGCGTCAGGCGGCTGTTTTCCTGCAGTAACGCCAAAAGCTGCAAGTCATAATTGTCGAGACTGATTTTGCTCATAAGTGGGCTGTATGACCAAGATTTCGCACGGTGCCATGATGGATCTGTGTAGATGCAGCTTGAGGCAGGCCAGCCAATAAACCGACAAGCGCTGGGTCAGCTGTGCGCGGCTCTGTGAATTCGTCCCATTTTCCATCTGGGCAAAACCCATTCTTCATCTTCATATATTTTTATAATTGGATATTCGGCTTTACGGATTAATAAGACTGCATGGGCGCTGATTGTAATCGTTTCACAGCGCCATCCACTATCCACCAAAGGTCGCAAAATCCTCCTGCGAACGTCTGAATCCGCCTCTTTCCAGACCCGACATTTGTCGGATGAAGGCGCTGACAGCGCTTCATGGCCCCTGCCGAAGTGCTACAACCATGCCGCTCAGGTGTCGATTCGATGGCTGCGCAATGCGGAGTAGCTGACAAGTACGCCCCTGATTGGGGTGAGTCGGTTATAATCTGTGCATGCCTAAGCCATTACATCCTGTTGGTATTTTCGGCGGCACCTTCAATCCCATCCATTTTGGACACCTGCGAATCGCTCAAGAGCTGATCGATATTTTGGGCTTGAAGCGCCTGCATTTGATTCCCACTGGTACCCCGCCGCATCGCGCCGAGCCGTCTGTGACGGCGCGGCAACGTGCCGAGATGGCCATGCTGGCGGTACAAGACCACCCGCATATCGTATTGGACGAACGCGAGGTGGTGAGAGAGGGTTTTTGTTATACCGTCGATACCTTGACTGCCTTGCGTGCTGACTATGGCCCGGATCAGCCGCTGGTGCTGCTGGTCGGGGCGGACGCATTTCTGGGGTTGATGGGGTGGCATCGCTGGTCGGCATTGTTCGAGCTGGCGCATATCGTGGTGGCACATCGCCCCGGCGTGCTGACCCATACTTGGCAAGACGCCATGCCGATCGAGCTGTTGCGGGAATATGAACACCGCCACTGTGATGATGCCGCCGCATTGGCCTTGGCACCAGCGGGCCGGGTGTTGCCATTGGCGGTGACGCAGCTGGATATTTCATCCACTGCGATCCGCCAGATGGTGGCGAAAACACGTAGCCCACGTTATCTGTTACCGGATGCCGTATTGCGCTACATTGAAGAACATTCCCTGTATGTTGAGTAATGCATGAACACTGAAGATTTGAAAAAAATTGCCATCGCGGCCCTGGAAGATGTCAAAGCAAAAGACATCGTTGTTTTGGATGTAAGCAAGCTGACATCCATGTTCGAATGGCTGGTGGTGGCCAGTGGCGATTCCAATCGCCAAGTGAAGGCCCTGGCCAACAATGTCCGTGAAGAGATCAAAGAAGCGGGCGGCGAAGTATTGAGCGTGGAAGGCGAGCAATCCGGCGAGTGGGTGCTGGTTGATCTGGGCAGTATCGTGGTACATGTCATGCAGCCCGCCGTGCGTGATTATTACAATCTCGAAGCGCTCTGGGGCGGCCAGAAGCCCGTCTACGTGCCCAAGACAGCTGTTTGGCAACATGCTGAATAAGCCCTGTCTGTAAAGGACTGCACGGTGAGATTGCATATTCTGGCGGTGGGGCACAAGCAACCGGACTGGATTGAAACGGCTTTCAACGAATACGCCAAGCGGATGCCGCGTGAATGCCAGATCGAGCTGAAGGAACTCAAGCCGGAAAAGCGCGTGGGCGGCAAAACCGCACAACAGGTGATGACTGCGGAAAAGGCCCGCATCGAAGCCGCCTTGCCAGCTGGCGCGCTGTTGGTGGCGCTGGATGAGCGTGGTGAGAATTGGACCACCGTCAAACTTGCCGATCACATGAAAAAGTGGCTGACCGAGGGACGGGATGTTGCCTTTGTGATCGGTGGCGCAGATGGGTTGGAGCCCTCCATCAAACAGCAGGCAGGCAAGCTGCTGCAACTGTCTGCGATGACCTTGCCCCATGGCATGGTTCGCGTCTTGCTGGCTGAGCAGCTGTATCGTGCCTGGTCGATTATCAACAACCACCCCTATCACCGAGAATGATCCAAGACCGACGTATCTACCTGGCCTCGGCCAGCCCGCGCCGTAAAGAGCTGTTGACTAACCTGGGCATCCCGCTGGAAGTGATCCGCGCCGACATCAATGAAGACCCGCTACCGGGCGAGGCACCTATTGCCTATACCGAACGGCTGGCGCGCGAAAAGGCCGAAAGCGGTTGGGCGCATGTGCTGCAGTTTGGCTTGCCGCTGCGCCCATTGCTGGCGGCGGATACAACGGTGGTTTTGGGTGACCGGATCATCGGCAAGCCAGTCGATGAAGCCGATGCGGCAGCCATTCTGCGCCAACTGTCAGGCACTGAGCATCAGGTGGTCACATCCGTGGCAATGCGTGATGCCGAGCGGCTCGAACTGAAAACCTCTGTCAGTCATGTCCGCTTTCGCAAGCTCAGCGAAGCGGAGATCAGCAATTATGTGCACAGCCGGGAACCGATGGATAAAGCTGGTGCCTATGGTATCCAAGGGCTCGCGGGTATTTTTGTCGAGGAAATCCGTGGCAGCTTCACCGGTATCGTCGGCTTGCCATTATGCGAGACAGCGGCATTACTAGCCGATTTCGGTCACCCCGTGCTATAACCGTCTGGACTGGTATCCACATCTGAACGGCGGGCCACACCCGCCGTTTTTTGCGACATGAAAGAACACATTCTAATCAACGTCACGCCGCAAGAGACGCGCGTGGCCACCATGTCCGAAGGCGTGGTGCAGGAAATCCACCTGGAGCGATCCGCCCAACGCGGGCTGGTCGGCAATATCTACCTTGGTCAGGTGCGGCGTGTCTTGCCGGGCATGCAATCCGCTTTCATCGAGATCGGCCTGGAACGAGCGGCATTTCTGCACATTGCCGACGTGATCGAACAACGCCAGGCACCGGGCGAGCCGCAGCGGATCGAGCACTTGATGCATGAAGGGCAGACAGTGCTGGTGCAGGTCATCAAAGACCCGATCGGCACCAAGGGCGCCCGCCTCTCCACACAGATCAGCATTGCAGGCCGGTTCCTGGTGCATTTGCCGCAGGAAAACCATATCGGCATCTCGCAACGTATCGTGGATGAGGAGGAGCGCGAGCATCTGCGCGAACGCCTGGAAGCGCTGCTGCCGCCGGCGTCCAGCCACGGCTATATCATCCGCACCAGCGCGGAGACAGCGAGTGATGTCGAGCTGAAGGCTGATATCGATTATCTATCCCGCATCTGGGAGGACATCCGGCAGAAATCGCGCAGCATGCCAGCGCAAACGCTGTTGTATCAGGACTTGGCCTTACCGATCCGCGTCTTGCGCGATTTCGTCGATCAGGAAACTGACCGCGTGATCGTGGACTCCCGCGAAACCTTTCAGAAGATGACCGAATTCGCCGCTGCATATGTGCAGAATGCGACTGAGCGGGTGCAGCATTACACCGGTGATCGCCCCTTGTTTGAGCTGCACGGGGTCGAGGCTGAAATCGAGCGCGCCTTGTCACGGCGGGTCAATTTGAAATTCGGTGGCTATTTGATCATTGATCAGACAGAAGCCTTGACCACCATCGATGTCAATACCGGCGGCTTTGTCGGAAACCGCAGTTTTGACGAAACCATCTTCAAGACCAATCTGGAAGCCACTCAGGTGATTGCACGGCAGCTCCGGCTACGCAATCTGGGCGGTATCATCATCATCGACTTCATCGACATGGAGTCAGACGAGCATCGTCAAGCAGTGCTGGCCGAGCTGGAGAAAGCCCTGGCCAAGGACCGTACCAAAGTGACCGTGAATGGTTTCACCAGCCTGGGCCTGGTCGAGATCACCCGCAAGCGAACCCGTGAAAGCCTGGCGCATCAATTGTGTCAGTCTTGCCCAACCTGCCAGGGCCGAGGTGAGATCAAGACGGCGCAAACCGTGTGCTACGAAATTCTACGTGAGATTCTACGCGAGGCTCGCCAATACAATGCCAAGGAGTACCGTATCCTGGCGGCGCAAAGCGTCATTGACATGTTCTTGGATGAAGAATCGCAAAGCTTGGCACAACTGGCGGATTTTATCGGCAAGCCAATCAGCCTGCAGGTCGAGACAGCTTACTTCCAAGAACAATTTGATGTGGTGCTGGTGTAACAAATCCTTGTTAGGCTCAGGCTGTGTAGGCTCAGGCAGGTTTGACGGATGAAAGGCATGACCAGTCCATTCAAAGGCAAGACAGGTATTCGACGCATCATCAACGCAGCTTCATATTCGCTGGATGGGCTGAAAGCCGCCTATGTGGGTGAGGCGGCTTTTCGACAGTTGACCTGGATGGCCATGGTGCTGGTGCCCCTGGCATTGTGGTTGGATGTCACCCGCTTTGAAAAAGCACTGCTGGTGGCTGTTGTGTTGTTCTCATTGGTGATTGAGCTGTTCAACTCTGCGGTGGAGGCGGCAATCGATCGGATCTCACTGGAGCGTCACGAGCTGTCCAAGCAAGCAAAAGACATGGGAAGTGCCGCACAGATGGTGGGTTTGGCCATCATTGCACTGACCTGGGGGTTGATCCTGATCCCCGCGATGTGATCCCCCAGACCGGCCTTCCTGGCCCGCTATGGCACCGGATATCCTCCGGATGGCCTGTTGATTCATGTCATTGAAAATCAATGGAATGTTTGTCCGGCGAGTTGGCCGTTGCGGGCAAATGACACCAGTTGAAACATTCAGTCAAGGTTCAGTGGTCACGGCGTAGCATGGCCTCCATCATAACGACAGGTTTCGTCGATCCGGAGAACCCACATGAACACGCTCAAGTTGACCGCATTGCTGATGGCTGGTTTGGTTGCTGCACCAAGCTTTGCCGAGCCCTTCACCGATTATGCCCGGGTCAGAAGCGCTGTGCCCGAATACGAGCGTGTCAACCGGCCCCGCCAGGATTGTTCAACCGAGTACCTCTATGACGGTGGTGGCCGTCGTGCCACCAGCGTCCGTGAGGATCGCAGCTATGGCGGCGCAGTGATCGGTGGCATCGCCGGGGGCGTGCTGGGTAACCAGGTTGGCAAGGGGCATGGCCGAGAGGCTGCCACCGCCGCCGGTGCGGTGATCGGCGCACTGATCGGTGACCGCATGGACAATAACGGTGATCGCATCGTCGAACAGAACTATCGTGACGAACCACGTGAAGTGCGCCGTTGCCGCACTATCGACAACTATGAGTCGCGGATCACTGGTTACCGTGTCACATACGAATATGCAGGCCAACGCTACACCACCATCATGCCGAATGATCCGGGCAACCGGATGCGTGTTCGGGTGTCGGTTGACCCGGCGGAGTAAGCCTGGGTTGTCGAAACCCGACTCGTAACATTTTCACCAGCCCTCGTGCGAGCTAGAATGCTGGGCAGTGAGGAACAATACAAGGAAAACCACCATGCGCCGTTCGCTGTATGTGTTTGCTGTATTGGCCATGTTGTCAGGGCCAACCACAGCTTGGTCCGCCAAGGTCAGCCGGGATGAGGCCGCAGCATCGGCGCAGCGCACGACGGGTGGCCGTGTCCTTTCGGTCGATAAGGCCGAGCAGGGCGGGCGCGAAGTCTATCGCGTGAAAATCCTGACCCCCAAAGGCGAGGTTCGTATTGTGTTGGTGGATGCCGATTCGGGAGCAGTACAGTAATGAAAGTGTTGATTGTTGAAGATGAGCCGCTATTGCGTGAATTCCTGACCAAGCAGCTCAGCCAGGAAGGTTTTGTTGTCGAATCGGCAGCTGATGGGGAAGACGGCCTGTATCTTGCCGGTGAGTTTCCGTTTGATGCGGCGATCATCGACCTGGGTCTACCCAAGCTCTCTGGCATCGAGCTGATCAAGCGGGTTCGCGCCGCAGGCAAAACCTTGCCGATTCTGGTGCTGACCGCACGTAATCGCTGGCAGGAGAAAGTCGAAGGATTGGACGCCGGGGCAGATGATTACCTGACCAAGCCATTCGACTTCCCCGAATTACTGGCGCGTGTGCGTGCACTGTTGCGGCGCTCTGCTGGTACCGTGCAGTCCTCCCGTATCGAATTCGGCCCCCTGGCGCTGGACTGGTCGGCACAAAAGGTGTGGCGGGATGGCGCAGAGCTTGAGCTGACGACCTTTGAATACCGCATGCTCGAATACCTGGTCAAACACCGCGACAAAGTGGTGGCCAAGGACGAGCTGGGCGACTATCTGTACCCGCATGACGAGGAGCGGGACAGCAATGTGATCGAAGTCATCATCGGTCGCCTGCGTAAGAAACTCGACCCCGAAGGCAAGTTGTTGCCGATCGAAACATTGCGAGGCCGTGGTTATCGCTTTGCATTGACATGACCCGCCGCACCCCCCTGATGCGCGTGCTGATGTCGATTCGCGCCCGCGTGGCGGTATCGGCTGCGCTGGTGCTGCTGGTGTTTGTCGCATTGACTGCCGCAGCATTGGATCGGGCGTTCAGAGAAAGCGCGCTGGAGGCGAGGCGGGAGCGATTGCTTGGGCAGCTGTATGTGTTGATGGCGGCGGCTGAGTTGAACCCCTCTGGGCAGGTGGTCATGCCTTCCGCCCTGAATGAACCCCGCTTTGGCCTGCCCGGCTCTGGGCTCTATGCCAATATCGCAGATCTGAATGCCCACTCGGAATGGCAGTCCAACTCGACCATCGGGCTGGATGTGCCGTTTGAGCGGGTGTTGACGCCGGGTGAACAGCGCTTCTCCGAAATGCGTGATCGCCTTGGTCGGCCTTATTTCGTGCTGGGTTTCGGTGTGAAATGGCAGGTTGGCCGCAAGCACATCGTGCTGACCTTCAGTGTCTCGGAAGATGAACAGGCATTCCTCAATCAGATTCAACAATATCGGCATGCACTGTGGGGCTGGCTGGGTGGCATGGCGCTGTTGTTGATCGTGACGCAGTTTTTTGTGCTGCGCTGGGGCCTGCAGCCTTTGCGTCGGGTGGTGCGTGAGCTGCGCGAAGTGGAAAGTGGCCAGCGCGACCATTTGGCAGAAGACTATCCCGATGAGTTGATCGGGTTGACACGTAATCTGAACGACATGTTGGGCCGTGAGCGTGCCCAACAGCAGCGTTACCGCGATGCTCTTGGGGACCTGGCGCATAGCCTGAAGACCCCATTGGCGGTGCTGCGCAATGCTGTGGCCGACAACGACCCCGCCATGGACAAGACTGTGACTGAACAGCTGGGCCGTATGGATCAGATCGTTCAATACCAGTTGCAGCGCGCCTCGACTGCGGGCTCCTCTACACTGCAGCCACCGATTGCATTGCGACCGGATGTTGACAAGATCGTGAGCTCACTGAACAAAGTCTATGCCGACAAAGGGGTGCAGATTCAGGTCGAAGTGGCGGCCAGCCTGCAGGCCCGTATCGATCAGGGTGATCTGTATGAGCTGGTGGGCAATCTATTGGACAATGCCTGCAAGTTCTCTCAGGGACGGGTCAGCCTGTCGATGAGTACCACTCCCAAGCGCCTGACCATTCAAATTGAAGACGATGGCCCGGGTGTCGCGGATGCCGATGCAATCTTCGCGCGTGGCGGGCGGGCAGACGAGCGTGCCCCTGGTCATGGTCTGGGGCTGGCGCTGGTCAAGGATATCGTCACTGCATATGGTGGCGCGCTTGATGTCAGCCGCAGCCAGTCTCTGGGCGGCGCATGCTTCACTGTCATATTGAATAGTGCCGCTGGCCACTGATTGATCCATCTTGGGCTTGCCCGCCTCAGCCGGGGCGGTTCCCGCCGCCTGATCGCCTTCAGACAGCGGTGCATTCAGCAATCCACCGTTACATTCCCTAAATAGGATGCAATTACTCGCCTACAATTCTTATTGGCACCTGGGTTTTGTCAGATGGTGACCAAGGAGGATGAGATGGTTGTCAGCCCTCGGATATGGATTGCAACGCTGTCGTTGGCCATGCCCCTGCAAGCCGAAGTGTTGAATTGTGTCGGTCAGAGCCTGCCGCCATTGGTTTACAAAGACGCCAATGGCGACGTCACTGGCTTTGCTGTGGATATGGTTCGCTTGGCATTGGGGGATCAAGGTGACAATCTGAAGATGGAGATCGTGTCCTGGAGCCGTGCATTGGAAATGATCAAGCGTGGCAGCCGCGACTGCATTTTCACGATCGGCCACACACCCGAGCGCGCCAATTGGATGGACTTCAGCAAAGAAATGATCGTGCCCAGTGTGGTCTATTTCTACGCCAGAAAGGGCTTGATCACCTCACCTGTCGCTGATTGGTCGATCATCGCTGGCAAGCGGGCTGCCATGGTCCGCAACTTCATGTTCGGTGAGCAATTCGAAGCGATACGTGACCAACTGGTGTTGTTCGAAGTCAGCACCATCGAGCAAGGCTGGGCCAACCTGCTGGCTGAGCGGGTCGATCTGCTGCCGATCCGACATTATTCAGCCGATTACAGTCTGCAACAACTGCCGCCAGACAAGGCAGCGCGGCTCGTGCGGCTGCAACCCGCGTTGGAAGTGGTCGCCAGCCGCATTGCCTATACACGGGTGCGTGATCTCTCTGCGTGGCGGGATCGCATCGACCGTGGGTTGCGGGCTTTGCGCCAGAGCAACAAATACCGCGAGCTGTTTGCCCTTTATCAGATGGAGATGACCCCCGAGGTGCAACAGGCGCTGACCAGCCCTTGATCAGGCCAGATAGGCGCGAGCTGCCGACCCGCGCCCATGGTTGATTGCCGGGGTATTACATTTGCTTGTCGAACACCACATGGCCTTGTTGTACATCCACGACAATGGTGTCTTTGGCCATGAATCGCCCTGACAGGATCTCCTTCGCCAAGCGGTTCTCAATTTCAGCTTGGATGGCCCGTTTCAGTGGCCGTGCGCCATAAACCGGGTCAAATCCAGCTTCCCCGATCAGATCCAAGGCTGCATCCGTGACCACCAGATGCATCTCCATCGCATTCAGGCGCTTGGTCAGGCTGGCCAGCTGGATTTTGGCGATCGAGCGGATATGGGCATTGCCCAGTGCATGGAAGACCACGACTTCATCAATACGGTTGATGAATTCAGGGCGGAAATAGGTCTTTACTTCAGCCATCACCGCCAGCTTGATGACCTGATAATCATCCCCCGCCATGGCCTGGATGTGCTGGCTGCCCAGGTTGGAGGTCATCACGATCACCGTGTTCTTGAAATCGACGGTGCGGCCCTGCCCATCTGTCAGCCGGCCATCATCCAAGACCTGCAGCAGCACGTTGAACACATCCGGGTGGGCTTTCTCCACCTCATCCAGCAGAATGACGCTATAGGGCTTGCGGCGCACCGCTTCGGTCAGATAGCCCCCCTCGTCATATCCGACATAGCCGGGAGGGGCGCCGATCAGCCGTGATACGGAATGCTTTTCCATGAATTCGCTCATGTCGATACGGATCAGATGCTCCTCCGAATCGAACAGAAAACTGGCCAGGGTCTTGCATAGTTCTGTCTTACCGACACCGGTCGGCCCCAGGAACAGGAACGAGCCATATGGTTTGTTCGGGTCGGACAGACCGGAACGCGAGCGGCGGATTGCGTCCGACACCAACCGGACGGCTTCATCCTGCCCCACCACGCGCTGGTGCAGCACGGCTTCCATCTGCAGCAGTTTCTCGCGTTCACCTTGCATCATCTTGCTGACAGGAATGCCGGTGGCGCGGCTGACCACTTCCGCGATCTCTTCGGCACCCACCTGGGTGCGTAACAGTCTGGGTTTGCTCTGCGCGGCGCCTTCACTGGCCTCGGCCTGTTTCAGTTGTGCTTCCAGCTTGGGCAGATCGCCGTATTGGATTTCCGACATCTTCTGCCAATCACCTTTGCGCTTGGCGTCCTCCATGGTGCTTTTCAGCTTGTCGATCTGTTCTCGGATGGCCTGGCTGCCCAGCACCTGCGATTTTTCAGCCTTCCAGACCTCTTCCAGATCTGCATACTCTTTTTCCAGGCGGGTGATTTCCTCCTCCAGAAGCGACAAGCGTTTCTGTGAGGCTTCATCTTTTTCCTTTTTCACCGCCTCGCGTTCGATTTTCAGCTGGATCAGGCGACGATCGAGTTTGTCCATCACCTCTGGCTTGGAATCGATCTCCATCTTGATGCGTGCTGCCGCCTCATCGATCAGGTCGATCGCCTTGTCAGGCAGAAAGCGATCGGTGATGTAGCGATGGCTCAACTCAGCAGCAGCGACGATGGCGGGGTCGGTGATCTCCACTCCGTGGTGGATCTCATATTTCTCCTGCAGGCCGCGCAGGATGGCAATGGTGTCCTCCACCGAGGGCTCATCCACCAACACTTTCTGGAAACGCCGTTCCAGCGCTGCGTCTTTCTCGATGTATTTGCGGTATTCATCCAGGGTGGTGGCACCCACACAGTGCAGCTCACCGCGTGCCAGAGCAGGCTTCAGCATGTTGCCGGCATCCATGGCGCCCTCTGCCTTGCCCGCGCCGACCATGGTGTGAATCTCGTCGATGAACACGATGGTATTGCCTTCGTCCTTGGCCAGATCGGTCAACACCGCTTTCAGGCGCTCTTCGAATTCGCCCCGGTATTTCGCGCCAGCCAGCAAAGCAGCCAGATCCAGCACCAACACGCGTTTGTGCTTCAAGGACTCCGGCACCTCGCCGTTGACGATCCGTTGCGCCAGACCCTCGACAATGGCAGTCTTGCCCACGCCAGGCTCACCGATCAGCACGGGGTTGTTCTTGGTGCGGCGTTGCAACACCTGGATCGCCCGGCGGATTTCATCATCTCGACCAATGACTGGATCGAGCTTGCCTTGGCGGGCTCGCTCGGTCAGGTCCAGGCAATACTTTTTCAACGCCTCGCGCTGGCCTTCCGCATCTTGGCTGCCTACGTTCTGCCCGCCGCGCACCGCGTCGATGGCTGCCTCCAGCGCCTGTTTGTTGCCGCCATGCTCTTTCAGCAGGCGGCTGGTGTCGGTTTTCTCATCCAACAAGGCCAGCAGGAACAATTCACTGGCGATGAATTGGTCGCCTCGTTTCATGGCATGCTTGTCGGTCAGATTGAGCAGGTTGCCCAGCTCGCGGGAGACGCTGATCTCGCCACCTGTACCTTGTACTTGTGGCAGGCGCTTGATGGCCGCATCCAGCGCGGTTTTCAGCGGTGGCAGGTTGACACCGGCGCGGGACAACAACGAGCCGATGCCTCCCTCGCTGTCGTTGAGCATGGACAGCAGCAGGTGTGGGGCCTCGATGTAGCTGTTGTCGTTGGCCAGCGCCATGCTTTGGGCATCGGACAACGCCTGCTGGAATTTGGTGGTGAGTTTGTCGAAACGCATGAAGCTCTCCTATGGCGACCATCGTCGCATGATTTCATGCTGGCAAAGATGGGGTGGGTGTGGCTGCTTTCAAGGCGTCGGGTTTGACAAATGTCAATTCATCTTGCTGTCGTATCCCGTGCAAGCCGGTGGGCAAAACGCTATGCTGATGGCGATGAACGGAAAATGATGAGACATGATTCCACAAACCGTACCAGCAAAGGATCGTATCCAGTTCTCGCATGCAAATGGCTTTCCGGCTGGCAGTTATCGTCAGCTGTTCGCTGCGTTGGCAGATCGATTCGACATCGATCATATCGACACCATCGGCCATGATCCCCGATATCCAGTAACGGAGGGCTGGCCACACCTGGTCACGGAATTGATCCACGATATCGAGCGCCATTCGGCATATCCGGTGATTGGCGTCGGGCACTCGCTGGGGGGCTTTCTGACCTACCTGACGGCCATTCAGCGTCCTGATCTGTTCAGGGTCATCATCCTGCTGGATTCACCCATCATGGGGCGCCTGAAATCCGCTGCAGTTGGTCTTTCCAAGCGGTTGGGCATGATGGAGCACATCACCCCGGCGGGTGTCTGCAAGCATCGGCGCGCACAATGGCCGTCAAAAGCAGACGCCGTCCGTTATTTCCAGGGTAAGCCACTGTTCGCCAAGGTCGATCCACAATGCCTCGCGGACTATGTTGAGCATGGCACCATCGAGGTGGGGCAGGGGGTCAGGCTGAGGTTCGACCCTCGGATCGAGTACCAGATTTATTGCAGCCTACCACACCGATATCCGGAAACCCGAGGTCGCCTGCGCGTTCCGGCTGCTTTCATCGGCGGGGCGCACTCCAATGTGGTGGATCGTAGCGACATCGCCAACATGCGTCGCCACCATGGTATGGAGTGCAGGCAAATCCAGGGCGGGCACCTGTTCCCCCTGGAGTACCCGGCCCAGACGGCCAACATGATCCATGAGCTGGTGTTGGCGCTGGGTTGACCCTTGCCCCTTGCCCCGTGCGCAGGTGTCCTGCTGCGCACGGTCTGTCTGACTGCAAGCGGGCTTATCGGGATGCCGCTGGCACGTTAGCACCCGCTGGTTCGCTGCCTTCACCTTGCATTCCCGGTGCTGGTGCTGAGGGGGTATCTGTGCTTGCTGATGGTGGGAGAGGCTTGGTTGGAATCAGCAAGAACAACGCCATGACACAAATGATCGGCAACAGCCAGAAGTCGTGGTCAGCACTGCGCACAAACCAGGACTTTTTCGGGAGCTTGGTCATGGTTTGATCGGGCGATGCCCCTGCCTGCAAGGTTTCCAGTCGCGCTTGGCGTGTGGCGATGGAGTGATTCTCACAGGAGAGGATGCGGAGGAGGCCCGCCAGCAGGGTGCCACCCAACACGCCCAACAGGATCTGCCAAGTGGCGCTATCCGCCCAGCCCCAGAAATAGAGCGTGCCGAACCACCCCAGCAGGGCAATGAGGAAAGGCAGCATCGCACGAAAGTCCTGAGACTTGCGGGTTGAATCCTCTGGTAATGGGTCGCCCACATGCTTTTGACCACGATGACCGTCGATCCACACTCGGTAGGCTTTGTTCTGGTAGGTAAATGTCACTCGGGCCACGGGTGCCAGGTATTTGTATACATCTGGGTTGTCCAGCAGGCTCGTGGTCCACCGCCAATCGCGCTGTTTGTCACCCTGGGCATATTGCCGGATTGAGTTGGAGATATCCGTATCGAGGTCGAATTTGCTCGGGTCTATAGCAACCTGGGCGGGAGTCAACCTGCAAGGCTCCACCTGATACTGGCTGGCAAGTGGGCCGGAATAGGAGGTCATGTCTGCGTCCGAGGTGGTGACGAGATCCATCATCTCACCGGTCAGCATCGTGCCGGCGTAACAGTATTTGCGAAAGTGTCCCCGGTGCGTGCCGGATGCAGGGTGCCAGTCCGTGATCTCACGTTGTCGGGTAACTGCTTTCTGGCCGTTGCTATGCGGGTCTTTTTTCCACTCTGTATATTCCTCCGAGCGGGTATAGCCAAACGATGCAGACCAGCGAGCTTCATATTCACCTGACAGCAAATATAAAGGAACGTAGATCAGATCGACGGAGCTGATGACTGCCTGTGTCACCAGATCATCCACGGTGTATTCACCTGTCACCATATATTGACGGGCCGCCTGCTCGGCTGCTGCCGCATCGATCCCAAAGAGTTGGATACCATCTGGCTGGAAGGCAACCCAGTTGTCTTGCTGTGTCGATGAATCAAGCACGCTGGCCTGGGTATGTTGCCGGGTTGGCGGAGTGGGCATGGATGAGCTGGAAATGGAATCGAAGGGAGGCGTGGTCGCAGCCTGCGCCATTTCTGCGGCAGCTGGGGTGGCGTTGCCCTCCGGGCAGAGCGAATCTGCGCTGACGGATGGGGTGGTTAGCGGCAGGATCTGGCTGATCAGGCCGACCTCGAACATGGCTGCCTGGTAGTGCTGGGCCTGCTCCAGGCTGATCTGTTCGGCAATTTTCCAGCTGGGGTACGCCAAATATTGCTCGATGTCGGCAGGTGGCAGCTCGAACAGGTCAACAAGTCGTTGTTTGGCGGTAGATAAAGATGCACCGGATTGAAGCCCGACAATCGTCAATTGATACATGACATCCCTGTTTATGGTGGGGCGCTGAATGATCAATGGGGGAATTCAAATATTTGCTCCACCTACGTCGATCATCAGCATATGAAAAAGGCACTGACCTAGATGCTATAACCCGCTACCACATTGGCATGCGAGGGCGTGGTAGGGCTGGTCATATGCATTCGCCTGTGATCATATTTTCAATCGATAGAAACAGGCAATACCCCTGTGGTATGGGTTTTCATGCTGCATTCAGATTTCACTGCATGTCATTCAGGCGAAATATTGCCGACTGAGCACACCTGACATGACATCATG
The DNA here is from genome assembly GCF_014202905.1 of Chitinivorax tropicus. NCBI lineage: Bacteria > Pseudomonadati > Pseudomonadota > Betaproteobacteria > Chitinivorax > Chitinivorax tropicus. The sequence continues at coordinate 157,894 of NZ_JACHHY010000008.1, forward strand.
TCAGTGGAGGCTTGGTGTGGATGGGGCGGGCAGCGGCGTGCTGTCGGTTGAAATGGTCTACTCAAGCGTTGGGTGGTCACATAAAAAAAGGCCCATTTTCATGGGCCCAATACGGCTTGTGGGAATGGAGTGGGCGCTGCTGACGGGCCATTAAAGCCATATTCAGCAGCGCCGGGATGTCAGTCCTTCGTGTCGTCTTGCCACGAAAACGCAGCCCGTTTGACATGGCACAGCAGCTCATAGGAGATGGTTCCGGCGCGTTTGGCAATGGCATCCACCGGCACCTGCTCACCCCATAGCTCAACCGGCGTGCCAACCTGCGCATCTGGTAAATCGGTCAGATCGATGGTCAACATGTCCATCGACACGCGGCCCACCAAGCGTGTCAAACGGCCATTGACGGCAATCGGCGTACCCGTGCCTGCAAGACGGGGGTAGCCATCTGCATAGCCACAGGCCACAACCCCGACCCGCATCGGTTTGTCGGTCACGAAACTGCCGCCGTAGCCAATCGCCTCACCGCTTTCCAGCTGACGTGTGCTGATGATCTGGCTCTCAAAGCGCATGACCGGTCGTAACCCCAGCTCGACGGCAGAGCGCTCTGCGAAGGGCGATGAGCCATACAGCATGATGCCTGCCCGGCCCCAGCTGCGATGGGCGCGGGGGTGGGCCAGGATGCCCGCCGAATTGCTCAGGCTGCTTTCGCCTGATTCGCCACGTGTGGCTTGGTCAAAGCATTCGGTCTGTTGCTGGGTGGTGCTTTCTTCTGGCTCATCGGCGCGAGAAAAGTGGCTCATCCAGTTCAGGCTGGCCAGCTTGCCGGTTGCTTGCAGCCGTTCGGCCATGGACTTGGCTTCGGCAGGGGCGATGCCCAGCCGGTGCATGCCGCTGTCGATCTTCAACCAGACATGGACAGGGGCCGCCACTGTATGGTGCTCCAGCATGGCCACCTGCTCTGGGGTCGCTACCGCAAACCACAGCCGGTGTTCACACACCAGTGCCAGCTCGCTGGCTTCAAACAAGCCTTCCAACAACAGGATAGGGAGCTGGATGCCCGCTGCGCGCAATTCCAGCGCTTCCTCGATACAGGCTACGCCAAAGGCATCTGCCTCGCCCTGCAGGGCCTTGGCGCACGCAACGGCGCCGTGCCCGTAGGCATCGGCTTTGATGACGGCAAAGACCTTGCCACCATGCAGTCGCTTGGCGACTTGATAGTTATGGCGCAAGGCAGCCAGATCAATGATGACGCGTGCTGGCCTCATGCCTTGCCCTCGTAAGCCGTGGCGGGCTGCAGGGTTTGTGGTCTGGATTGGGGGGGATGTTGATAGCGATCCATGGCAAGGCCATCCGGGCTGATCTCTGGGGTTTTACCAGTGATCAGGTCGGCAAGCAATCGGCCTGAGCCGCAGGCCATCGTCCAACCCAATGTGCCATGGCCGGTATTGAGCGACAGATTGGCATAGGGTGTTGCGCCGATCATGGGTGTGCCATCGGGCGTCATGGGGCGCAGGCCTGTCCAGAAGGTGGCTGCGGCGATATCGCCCCCGCCAGGGAACAGATCATTCACCACCATTTCCAACGTGGCCCGGCGTTTCGGATTCAGGCTCAGATCGTAACCAGACAGCTCGGCCATGCCACCCACCCGGATGCGGTTGTCGAAGCGAGTCAAGGCGATCTTGTAGGTTTCGTCCAGAATGGTCGAGACTGGAGTTTTATCGCCATCGACGACTGGAATGGTCAAGGAGTAGCCTTTGACGGGGTAGACCGGCAGATCCATGCCCAGTTGACGCATCAAGAGCGGGGTGTAGCTGCCCATGGCGGCCACATAGTGATCGGCGGTGATGGTGTCGTGGCCAATGCGGATGCCGGTGATCTTACGGCCATCGCTCAGTAGTTCATCGATCGAGGTGTTCCAGCGGAACTTCACCCCCAATTGCTCGGCCATGGCCGCCAGCTGCACGGTAAACAGTTGGCAGTCACCGGTTTCATCATTGGGCAGGCGCAGGCCGCCGGCAATCTTCTCACGCACCGCTTTCAGGGCGGGCTCGGCAGATGCGCATCCATCGCGGTCCAGCACCTCGAAGGGAACACCGCATTCCTTCAGGACGGCGATGTCTTTGGCCGCGCCATCCACCTGTTCCTGGGTGCGGAAGATCTGCAAAGTACCCTGGCTGCGGCCTTCGTATTCGATGCCGGTTTCGGCCCGCAATGTGCGTGTGACATCGCGGCTGTACTCCGCCAGGCGCATCATGCGGCCTTTGTTGACGTGGTAACGGGCCTCGTTGCAGTTGGCGAACATCTGTGCGATCCACTTCAGCTGATGCAAGGTGCCGTCAGGGCGAATCGCCAGTGGGGCATGCTTTTGGAACAGCCATTTCACGGCTTTGGCGGGGATGCCAGGCGCGGCCCAGGGAGCGGCGTAGCCGGGTGAGATCTGGCCGGCATTGGCGAAGCTGGTTTCCAGTGCAGGGCCAGGCTGGCGGTCTATCAGGGTGACATCACAACCAGCACGGGCCAGATAATATGCACTGGTGACCCCGATCACGCCACCACCCAGAATCAATACCTTCATCGTTTACTCCATCCACAAGTCTATTCAGATTCGGCGCTTGCCAAGAGACAAACAGAGGCCGGGCACGAATGCCCGGCCTCTGGACAATGCCACGTCTGTCGCTTCAAAACAGCCTGATATCGTTGATCATGACAGTTTTTCAGGTGCTCAGTTATGTTGCGTAGTATATTGATGAATGGGTAGCAATATTCACCATTATTTAACTTAAAATATGGATTTATTCCTGTCTTGTCGTGTTTTTACCGGAAAAAATGAAAACAACATCTGTCAATCCGAAAGCGTTGGATCGTATCGACCGTAAAATTCTGCGCATCTTGCAAAAAGAGGGGCGTATCGCGGTGACGGACTTGGCGGAACGAGTTGGGTTGTCCACCACGCCGTGTAGCGAGCGGGTCAAGCGGTTGGAGCGAGATGGCGTGATCATGGGCTACTACGCCCGGCTCAATCCAGCAGCCATGGGTGCGTCATTGCTGGTATTCGTGGAGCTGCGCTTGTCGAGTAAATCGGACGAGATCTTTGAGGCTTTCCGGCGCGAGGTGCTGAAGCTGCCCGAGATCATGGAGTGTCATCTGGTGTCAGGGGACTTTGACTATCTGATCAAAGCCCGCATCGCTGATATGTCGCTCTATCGTAAGCTGCTGGGGGACATCCTGCTGCGCCTGCCAGGCGCGACCGAGTCCCGCAGCTATGTGGTGATGGAGGAAGTGAAGGAGGGGCTGGAGTTGTCGATCAAGGACTGAGCGCCCCCCTGTGCTTGTCTTGTTGTGTCAGATGACGAGCGGTGGGTCGTCGAGCGTAGCCAGCTGCTCACGCAAGGTCAGGATGTGTTCCTCCCAATAGCGCTGGCTGTTGAACCACGGGAAGGCGTTGGGGAAAGCCGGGTCGTCCCAGCGCTGAGCCAGCCAGCTGGCGTAGTGCATGATGCGTAAGGTGCGTAGCGGCTCGATCAACCACAGCTCGCGCTCGTCCAGTTCATGGAATGCGCTGTATTCATCCACGATCACGCCCAGCTGGCGCTGCTGGCTATGTCGGTCGCCCGACAGCAGCATCCACAGGTCTTGAATGGCTGGCCCCATGCGGGCATCGTCGAAATCCACAAAGTGTGGCCCGGCATCTGTCCACAACAAATTGCCAGGGTGACAATCGCCGTGCAGGCGGATGGGCTGGTAGTCGCCCGCCAATGTCCATCTTGCCTGCAGCTTCTCGATCAATTGCTCGGCCAGTGCCTGATAGGCAGGGCGCAGCTCGACAGGGATGAAATCGTGCTCCAGCAGAAACCGGCTGGGCAAGATGGCGAATTGCTCGATGTTCAGTGTCGGGCGGTGCTGAAAACTTGCACATGCACCCAGGGCGTGGATGCGCCCCATGAAACGGCCAATCCATTCCAACGTGGTGTCGTCATCCAGCTCAGGCGTGCGCCCTGACCGTCTTGGAAACACTGCAAAGCGGAAACCTGCGTGCTGAAACAGCGAAATGCCTGCCACGGTCAGCGGCGCGATGACGGGGATTTCCGCCTCGGCCAATGCGCTGGAAAAAGCATGCTCTTCCAGAATGGCCTCGTCAGACCAGCGTGCGGGTCGGTAGAACTTCGCGATCAGCGGCGGGCCGTCTTCCTGGCCCACTTGGTAGACGCGGTTTTCATAGCTGTTCAAGGCCAACAGCCGCCCATCGCAGCGATGGCCGGTGGCGTCGATGGCATCGAGCATGACATCAGGGGTCAGCTCGGCATAGGGGGGTGCGGTATTCATACCTGACATTGTACCCGCGATGTCAATGGTGACTGGAAAGGCGGTAGTTTCTTGGGTACACGGTCATGGGGCAGCCTGAAATATTGGGGCAAGCCATGTTTGAACAGGGGGGCGTCTTCGCCCGCTATGAGTGGCGCAAGATAACGTCGGCCTGCTTCGCTGAGATGCAGGCCCGAGGCAGAGATGAATTCACGGGGGACAAAGCGATCCCCTTGGATGATGTCGTCCAGCGGCACGCCGACAATGTCCCACCGATATGGCACATCACTCAGGCGGCGAATGGCTGGCATCAACCCGTGACGGCCATCCAGGGCCATGGCAACGGCTGCTTCGCCCACTGCATAGGCTTGAGCAACATCGGTCGCGGAGGCAAGATGGCGTGCAGCGCGTTGTAGATAATCCGCCACCGCCCAATGGCATTTGTAACCCAGCTGCTGGGTCACCATATGGGCCAATAGCGGGGCGACGCCACCCAGTTGCCGGTCGCCTGCAGCATCTTTCTGGCCGGTTGCGTGCAGGGTGTTGCCGGTTTGATCGCGCAACCCCTCCGCCACCGCAATGGCGCAATAGCCGACACGTTCGACGGTTTCTTTCACTTGGTGCAGGAACTGTGTTTCATCGAATGGAATCTCGGGGAACAGCAACAGATGCGGCCCATCATTGGGGTGTTCGGTCGCGAGGCCGCATGCCCCCACCAGCCAGCCCGCATAACGGCCCATGGTTTCTAGGATGAACACCTTGCTGGAGGTATGGGACATGGAGGCCAGGTCGATACTGGCCTCTCGTATCGAGGTGGCGACGTACTTGGCTGCCGAGCCAAACCCAGGTGAGCAATCGGTGTGGAGCAGATCGTTGTCGATGGTCTTGGGCACATGCACCGCCACAATGGGGTAGCCCAGCCGACGAGAGGCTTGGGCAATGGCCTGACAGGCATGCGCCGAGCCGCCTCCGCCGTTATAGAAGAAATAAGCAATGTCATGTGCGGCAAACACATCGATCAGCCGTTGGTATTCGCGCGGGTCGTCTGCCAGATCATGCAATACATGCCGACATGCCCCAAAAGCGGCGGCAGGTGTGGCTTTCAGCAGCTCAAGTGTGGCATCGTCAAACGGGCTGGTGTCGATCAGGTTCTCATTCAGTGCGCCCAATACCCCAAAATGTGCGCCGAATACAGTGTCGATCTGGCCGCTACGCCGACAGGCGCGGATGACTCCGGCAGCGGAGGCGTTGATCACGGCACTGGGGCCGCCGGCTTGGGCATACAAGGCGTTCTTCATAGGCTGGGCTCGCTCGTTTGGCTGCTGACCATCACAGCATGCCAGTTGGCAAGGGGCTTGGGAAGGGAAGGATGCAGATGATTCAGCCTGGATCAAACGGGGCCGTTCAGGATCGCATCCAGCGCCTCATCGGTCGGGGTCAGTTGATGGATTTCCACGCATGGCGTGGCATCTGGCCGGGCCTGATGGTGGCGATTCAGCCACACGGGGCGGATACCGGCCCGGTGCGCGCCGATCACATCATTCGGCCAGCTGTCACCCACCATCACTGCCTGCTCAGGTTTGCAGTGATGGCGGTGCAGGGCGTAGTGAAAGATATCTGGCTCGGGTTTGCCTGCGCCCACCATATCGACAGTGATCAATTGATCGATCAGATTGGCGATCTGTAAATGGGCCAGCTTGTCGATCTGCTCGTTGAGCATATTGTTGGTGACGATGCCAATCTGAATGCCCTGTGCCCTGAGTGCTTCCAGCAGACTACGTGCGCCATCGATGAGCCGACGGTTTTCCAGGAAGACGGATCGCTGGCGCGCAGCCAATTGCGCGGGGGTGTGTGGCAGGTCCAGCCCGAAGTGGGCCAGCAGCTGCTCGAATCGGATCTCGCGCACTTGGCCCAGGCTGAGTCTGCCCAGCACCATGTGCTGATGATGCAGGCGGTCCATCAGCTCCAGATGCACAGAGGCAAAGTCATCAAATGGAATATCGGAGGGGGCAATATATTCCTGAAACACTGTTTTGAGCGCAACGTTGGTGGCGTGGTGGTGGTCGAACAGGGTGTCATCCAGATCAAACAAGGCAACTGCAATTGGCATCAAACGCGCTTTCTGATGAAGAGAATGAATCTTTGGGCGTGGGGCTTGAGTAGGGCAAACATCAAAAGGCGACACTGAAGATGGCAAGTCTGGATGGAAAATGGCATGCCATCCAGTGGTATCTTCAGGCTGTCGCCGGCTTCTCGGTCGCATCCAGTCAGTCAGACGAATGCCAGCTCCTCGGCGGTAGCCGTGGTGGTGGTGCGATCAGGGTAGGTCAGCCATTTCATGGTGATATTGAGATCATTCACCATGCTGGCGGCTTCGATCATCTGCCCCTGGCCCATGTCGATAGCGGAGGTAGTGTGCGCATCTTGGACGATGGTGAGGTTGTAACCTTTATCCAGCGCTGCATAGGCCGTTGCACGAATGCACCAATTGGTCTGTGCGCCTGCCAGGATGATGTGGTCTGCACCCAGTGCTGCAAGGTGTGCTGCCAGATCAGTTTCTTCGAACGAGGAGGGGAAGCGTTTGTTGATACGTGTCTCCTCGGACAAAGGCTGTAACTCTGCCACCAGCTGCCACTGGGGCGAGCCGAGTGGGAGCTCTTCACTGTCATGCTGCACCCAGATCACCGGCACCCCATTTTCGCGCGCACGCTCGACAGCTCGAACCACATTGCCGATGATACGGGCCGCATCCCAACACACAGCCATGACCCCAACCTGAACATCGACTACAAGGAGTACAGATTGTTTACGGGTACGAAGCGGATTCATATGTAAAGCTCCTGTCGTTGCATTGAATGGGCCCGATGCCGGTGGAACGGGCTGAAAGCGGGGCGCATACCGCGATACAAATGAAAACGCCCTGACTGGCAGGGCGTTTTCGGCAGGTTGCTGTCAAGCACCCAGTGCGTTGAAGACGGCATCCCGGATGGACTCGACCTGTCCAACCCCGGCCACCTTCACATATTTTGGCGCATCGGCTGCGCCACTTGCCGCAATCTGCGAGTAATAGCCAACCAGCACCTCCGTCTGCTCGTGATAGACAGCCAGACGTTTCTTGACCGTTTCTTCCTGATCATCATCGCGTTGTACCAAGGGCTCGCCAGTCACATCATCCAGACCTTCTGTTTTAGGAGGATTGAATTTGACATGATAGGTACGGCCTGAGGGCATGTGCACGCGGCGGCCACTCACACGCTCGATGATAGCGCTGTCGGGTACATCGATCTCGACCACGTAATCCAACGCCACACCTGCCTCACGCATTGCATCTGCCTGGGGAATGGTGCGGGGGAAACCGTCGAACAGAAAGCCATTGGCGCAATCGGCTTGCGCAATCCGCTCCTTGACCAGCCCGATGATGATGTCGTCACGCACCAGACCACCTGCATCCATGATCTGTTTGGCTTCCAGCCCGAGGGGCGTGCCCGCTTTGACCGCCGCGCGCAGCATGTCACCAGTGGAGATTTGTGGAATGCCGAATTTTTCGCAGATGAACTTGGCCTGCGTGCCTTTGCCTGCTCCCGGAGCGCCCAAAAGAATGAGTTTCATGTGCTTCCCTTAATTTTATGCCGGACGGTGATCCGCCCTCTCTCTTCAGAATCCATCGGGTTCTGCTTGCCGCCATCGCCACCCGGTGCAGATTCCAGACCTTTCACTATGCAGTGTTCCAACGCAGACCAGGCAGCTTGGAACCAACCGATCACGCCACTGCCAACGCAGCGCGCACCCGCTCCAGATCTTCTGGCGTATCGACACCAGCAGCAGGCGGGTGATCGGAAACATGGACACTGATCTTGTGACCATGCCACATCACGCGCAGCTGTTCCAGCGCCTCGAATTGCTCAATGGCACAGACAGCCAGCGAGCGATAGGTGCGCAGAAAGTGAGCGCGATACGCATAGATGCCAATGTGCCGAAAGACCGGTAGGTCAGTCGGCAGCGCTTCGCGGTTTTGGGCGAAAGCATCCCGTGCGTACGGGATCGGGGCGCGGCTGAAATACAGCGCATCGCCTTGGTGATCAAGTACGACCTTGACCACATTCGGGTTGAACATCTGGGCGGCATCGATCCCCAGTGGGTGGCACGCGGTGGCCACCGTGGCATGGGGGTGTGCAGCCAGCTGTTCGGCAACGGCATTGATCAACCGTGGGTCGATCAAGGGCTCATCGCCTTGCACATTGACGACGATGGTATCGTCTTCCAACGCAAGCATATCCACCACTTCTGCCAATCGGTCGGTGCCTGAAGCATGGTGTGGTGATGTCATCAAAACAGACCATCCTGCCGCCATACACACCTCAGCGACACCTTCATGATCAGTAGCGATGTGAATGGCTTGGGCAGCAGATTGGGCTGCTTGTTCCGCAACTCTCACGATCATCGGCTTGCCGTGAATATCCGCCAGGGGTTTGCCTGGCAAGCGGGAGGATGCAAATCGTGCGGGAATGACGGTAATGAAATCGGTCATGCAGGTTACGCCATCACACTTCTTCTTCAGCGGGCAATTGGCGCGCTTCTTCTTCCAGCATGACGGGGATGCCATCTTTGATCGGGAAGGCCAGGCGATCTGCTTTGCAAATCAACTCCTGCTCTGTCTTTTTGTAGACGAGCGGGCCTTTGCAGATGGGGCAGACCAGAATTTCAAGCAACTTTGCATCCATGCAGATTCCTCAGTTTTTCCGCCATGAAATCAGCCAGGTCAGGCTCAATTGTGGCAGACACGGGTAACGTCCAGATTCTAACATCTTTTGCGCCGCAACATTTAACCGCATCTTTTTCAGTCATGATGATGATGTCGGCCTCTGGCAATGCAAGATCTTGCGCACTGAACCGGTGATGATCCGGAAAGGGGTGGCAGGTGGGTGCCAGCCCCATTGCCTGCAGCGTATCAAAAAAACGCTGTGGATTGCCAATTCCCGCGACCGCAGCAACACGCTTACCGGTGAAAAAATCCGCCTGTGCCTGATGAGCCGGGTTGGTCAGTTGTTGGAAGGTCTGTCCGGCCAGTTTCATTCTGAAAACAGGGCTTTGGGTTGCATGGGGGAGTGGGCCGGCACCATTCAGGACAATGGCGCTGACCTCTTTCAGCCGCCTCGGGGGCTCTCGTAAAGGGCCAGCTGGCAACAGTAGCCCATTGCCAAACCCTCGCGCCGTGTCAATGACACATAATTCGATATCCCGCTGCAGCCGATAATGTTGTAGCCCATCATCACACAGGATGACATTGCAAGTGGGGTACAGCTGCAATAAATGCTGCGCTGCGGCAACGCGATCAGCACCCACCACAATGGGGCATGGGCAATGTCGAGCCATCAAAACCGGTTCGTCCCCGACAATCAGGGTGTCCGAGTCGGATTGAACTAAGCAAGGCTGATCTGCTTGGCCGCCATAACCCCGGCTGACGATACCTGGTTGAAAACCCATTTTACTCAGTGCATTGGCCAAATGAATGGTCAGTGGGGTTTTACCAGCACCGCCTACGCTTATATTGCCAATGATCACCACCGGGACTGGCATTTTTGTCGATTTGAGTAAACCGATTTTGAACAGTCCTTTTCGAATGCTGGCGACACCACCAAACAAGAGCGTCAGTGGAAACAGTGGGGTGGCCAGTATCGACGATCTGTACCAAAGGGTATCAATTAACGACATGGGGATCATTCATGTAATCAGTAAGATGGGCTGAGAAAGTCAAAGCAGCCCATCATAGCAGAGCCGAAAAGCACAACGCCACGGATTGACCGTGGCGTTGTTCGGAGATGTGGATCGAGATCAGGCTGCGTTGGCCGAGAAGCGCCCGTTGAGGCTGTCATCATTCAGTGTCTGATAAGCAAGCTTCATATAATCCTCAAGCTGGGCCAATTGGTCATTGACCTTGGTTTCCATTTGCTCCAGCTCGGCAATGCGATCTTCCAATGTATCTGTCGCACGATGGATGCGTTTCACACTTTCAAGGCGACGGCGCAATTGTAGCTGGTGTTCGCGAACTTGTGTCTCCATGGGGGACATAATGGTCTTGAGCCAATTTTCGACATCACGATTGGCGACTTCGAATACATAGACCACACGGCTGGCAATGGTTTCGAAGAATTTACGGGTCAACGTGTTCTTGCCAGTCGAAATGATATTGCCAAGGGTGTTGAAGTGCTCTTTATAGCTACGCTCCAGGCGAGCGATTTCCTTGTGGTATTTCAAGGTCGAGAACGGGGCTGGTGACACTTGGCTGAGCCCATGTTCTTCGCTGAATTTTTTGTACATGCCCGACATCATCGATTGGATTTCGGCAATCTGCTCCGCAGACTGAGCGATGGAGCCATTAGTCTCCTTGAAGAACTGGTTCATCGCATCGGTCAAGCCAGCGGAGAACATACTGCCCTCCATCTGCTCGCGAATCTTGTTGATCTCTGCCCGCAGATTGTCCATGCCAAGGAAGCCGAACAGGATATTGGTCTGTTGCGAGAAAACCGAGCGCAACGCCTGGAAGCGTTGTAAGCCGCGCTCAAAATGTTCTTTCTCTTGCTTGACCTTGTCCATCATGTGTTCGATCACATCTTGATTCTTGCCGCGCAGGCTTTTCAACTCCTGCAGTTGCTCGACGATGCCGGATTTGCGGGAATTCAGGATCTGACGTACACCAGATACGATATCTTCGATTTCATTCTGCGTACTGTCGCGAACGATGTCTTGTTTCGAGGGGATCAATTCGTCCGACAGTGCTCGTTCCAGTTTGCCGATTTGGCTCTTTTCAAGCAGGGCGCGGTCTTCATTGATTTTGGCGACCAATGCCTTCTGCGCAGAAACCGGAAAGACCTGAGAGATCTTCAAGTTCAACATGTCCGCGCTGGTGCGAATCTGCTTGTTGATCTCCGCATCGATCTCCGCATCGGTCTTCAGTGGGTCCCATAGGCCGTCGATCTTGTTGAGTACGACCACCCGACCCCGGCTACGGGCGCTCTGGTTACCAATATGGTTACGCCAGACATCAATGTCGGACTTGGTCACGCCTGTGTCTGCCGCCAATATGAAGAGGATGGCATGGGCGTTGGGCAACAGATTCAGTGTCAACTCGGGCTCTGTACCGATGGCATTCAGCCCTGGGGTGTCAAGGATGACCAAGCCCTGCTTCAACAGGGGATGCGGGAAATTGATGATGGCATGGCGCCAGCACGGGATGTCGATCTCACCGTCTTTGCCCACCGCAAGCTGATCATCTGGGTTTTCCGCATGGTACAAACCGAAGCGCGTTGCTTCCTCAATGGTAACTCTGCGGGTTTCACCAACTTGTTGGAATGCAGCCTGCATGGCCTCGGCAGAGTCGACATCCAGTGGAATGACAGTCCATTCCTCGGGATAGCGTTTGTATTCGGATGTGGTGGTATCCGTCGCACGGGTCTCGATCGGTAGTAGCTGAATCGAAGGCGGGCGAGAGGGGTCGTACATCAACTCGGTGGGGCACATGGTCGTGCGGCCTGCTGAGGAGGGCAGAATCCGCTGGCCATAATTCGAGAAGAAAATGGCATTGATCAGCTCTGATTTGCCGCGTGAAAACTCCGCGACAAATGCGACGTTCAATTTATCTTCACGCAGTCGGTCGATCAGGTGCTGAATGCGCATGTCGATCTGCGCATCGCCAAGATCCTGCTCCCCAAGCCACTTCTGGAATGTGCCGATACTCTGGGAAACGCCGGTACGCCAGCCACTATAGGCTTCAAAGTCGGCGATCAGATTGTCTGTTGGCATGGGGTTCAACCTCCGTCCACACGAAAAAATAAAAATGAAGGGCACTCTAACATAATCATAAGCCACATTTCCTGCCATTCTTCGGAAAGGAGCGGCCACCTGTCTCGGATGCCTAGATATTGAAATTTTAGCACATGCTAATGTTGGCAGCCTGTGCAATAGAAAGTCGAACGTTGCCCTTGCCGGATCTGCCTGATTTCGCTACCGCATATCTTGCATCCTTGCCCAGCCCGGTCGTAGACATACGTTTGCAGTTGAAAGTAACCGCTGGTGCCATCGCTGTTGACGAAATCCCGTAGTGTGCTTCCCCCGGCTTTCAGTGCATCTTGCAATGTGGCCTTGATGGCTGAAACCAGCTTTTTGCAGTGCGCTTGGCTGACTTGATTGGCTTGGGTTTCAGGGTGAATGCCGGCACGGAATAGTGATTCGCTGGCATAGATATTGCCCACGCCAACGACAATGTGGTTGTCCATGATGGCGGGTTTGATGGCAATTTGGCGCTTGCTTAGTGCAGCATGGAGATAGGCTGCATCAAAGTCGGCTTCCAGTGGTTCCGGCCCGAGGTTTGTCAGTAGAGGATGATCTTCAACGCGTCCAGGTTGCCATAGCACTGCGCCAAATCGACGTGGATCATGTAGTCGCAGTGCCAGGTCGGGGCTGAATTCAATGTCGAGATGGTCGTGTTTCTTTGGCGGAGTGCTTTTGGCCAGGATGCGTAAGCTGCCCGACATGCCCAGGTGGATCAACACGCCGCCATGGCCTAGGTCGATCAACAGATATTTTGCTCGCCGCTTGATGGCGCGAATGGTGCTGCCTGTCAGGCGTTGCGGGAGATCGTCAGGAATCGGCCAGCGCAGGCCGTGGTGTCTGATTATCACGTTCTGAATGATCTGCCCGATCATGCTGGGCTCGATACCCCGTCGGGTTGTTTCGACTTCTGGTAGTTCTGGCATGGCTCGCAAGTAACTCAAAAAGATCGATAATACAAATGAAACTGGCTAAGCAAAACCTCTAGCTTGATGTGGTTCAGCTGGCTGGCGTAAAGGCTCTGTCCCAGTCCAGTCATCGGATAAAGCAGGGTTTTGGGCATAGGCTTTATTGACACGATTCCATGATCCGCGTCGAATCGCGCGTTGGCATGGCCAGGGATGGTCGCTTGCCTGGCATGCTATATAACAGTGTTCGTGGCATCTTGTTTTTCCACGCGTGCTGGAGTCGATCGTTCGGGTTGACTTGATTGGTAGCAGGGATGCATTGGTACCATCAATTGTTTGTATGGATTACGTAGCGATGGGCTTTGTGTTCAATCCCACGGATAAAGCCAGATCAACATGGGCCATGAAACTATGCCAACGGAACCGGAGCTGGTGGTAAAGTGTCCGGATGCAACGCGCCGAACTCGGCTTGGCCAGTGTTGTCCATGCCGAGAAGCGCAATTGGAGAGTTTGTGAGTATTGTGATGAATGCCAAATTGATTCACTGCGCGACTTTGCTGGCATTGCTGACGGGTTGTGCTCAGGTGGCACCGCCGGCGGCAGTCGAAACTGCTGCTAAACCGGTGCCTGTTGCGCAAGCTGTGCAAAAAGACAGTGCAGAGGATGATGAGCCCGCCATGCCAGCGTCTGCTGCTTCATCCAGCAATCTGCCGAAGCAAGCGCTGACCAATGACATTCTATTCAACTATCTAGTGGGTGAGGTTGCTTGGCAACGGGGCCGTGGAGACTTGGCTGCCAGCGCTTTTTCCGAGCTGACCAAGCGAACCCGTGACCCTCGTCTTGCCCGTCGTGGCGCTGAAGTCGCCATGCAAGGTGGACGGATGAATCAGGCACTGGAGAATGCAAGGGTCTGGGCTGAATTGGAGCCGGAATCCGCCAATGCGCGAAGCGTGATGGTGGGGCTGCTGTTAGGTCTGGGTAAATATGATGAAGCCTTGCCTCTGGTCAAAAATATACTCTCCAAACAAACAATGGGGTTACCTCGCGTTTGGCTCGAATTGCATGACCTGCTGATCAAACAGCAAGACAAAACAGGTGCGCTGAATTTTGCCAAGACGCTTGCCGCAGATTATCCATTCACAGCAGAGGCGAGGTTTGTGGTTGGATCATTGGCATTCCGTGTCAATGATACGCAGCTCGCTGAGTCTGAAATCAAACACGCACTTGCTTTGCGGCCAGATTGGGAGTACGCGGCGCTCTACTATGCGCAGCTACTCCATAAAACATCGGTCGATGCGGCCAGAGACTTTTTAGCTGAATATCTGCAGAAACAACCCAATGCCCTAGAGGCACGTCGATCCTACGCGCGTATCCTGGCTGCAAAAAAGGCCTGGGCGCCCTCGCGCGATGAATTCAACAAGATTCTGGAGCGAGAGCCGCAAAATACCGATATGTTGTTTGCGGTTGCCAGTCTTTCGCTGGAGATGAAAGAGCCGCAGCAAGCACTGGCTACGTTGAAAAAAATCGAAGAAATCGGCGTGCGTGATGCCTCATCGCTTTACTTGATGATGGGGCAGGTATACGAGGAGGTCGGCAAGCCAGAACAAGCCCGCCAAGCCTATGCACTGGTGCCGATGGGGGAGCGTTACGCCAATGCCCAGGCCCGTTATGCCAAGCTTCTGGTGGCAGAGGGCAAGCTCGAAGAAGCGTTGAAACATTTGAGCGAACGCCCCTTCAAATCATCGGAACAGCAAATCAATTGGATTCAAATGCAGGTTCAGCTGTTACGGGAAGCGCGACAGTATGAGCGTGCCTATGGCTTGCTGACCGATACATTGAAGAAATATCCGAATAATCCTGATCTGCTTTATGACCGGGCGATGATCGCGGAAAAAACTGATCGGGTCGATCAGGCAGAAAAAGATTTGCGCGCCGTGCTGAAAGTCAAACCTGACAGTGCCATGGTGCTGAATGCACTGGGATTTACATTGGCAGACCATACCCGTCGCTTAGATGAAGCACTGAAGCTGATCGAGGCTGCATTGAAATTGGAGCCGGATGACCCATTCATTCTGGATAGCATGGGCTGGGTCAAATTCCGCATGGGTAAATTGGAGGAAGGCTTGAGCTATCTGAATAAAGCCTATGCGGCCCGCCCGGACCCAGAAATCGCAGCACATATTGGTGAAGTGCAGTGGGCAATGGGGCGCAGACAGGAAGCAAAAAATACATGGCAGGATGCCTTGAAACAAAATCCAGATCACGAAGCCTTGCTGCAGGCCATCAAGAAATTCGCACAGTGAGACAGTATGCCCTGCTGGCGGCCTGCTTATTGCTGGCCGCATGTTCCAGTGTGCCGGTCATCAATGGCAACGCACCTACACAATCGTCATCTGTGACGCAAACAGCCTTTGAGCTGGTCGGGCGTTTGGGGGTCAGATACGAAAAAGGCGGCCAACATGGCAATGTAAGCTGGCGCCATCAGCCTGACATGGACGAAGTCGAAATGCGATCACCACTTGGTTCCATTGTTGCCAAGCTCAGGGTTGATACGCAGGGCGCGATGATCGATTTTGGCGAGGGCCGGATCGAACATGCGCCAGATGTGGAAACCTTGACCAAGACATTGCTGGGCTGGGAGCTGCCGCTAACGGGCTTGCGTTATTGGGTATTCGCCCAGCCTGCGCCCACCAGCCCCGCGCAAACAGAGAAAGACCCGCAAGGGCGTGTCACCCAGCTAGAGCAAGCGGGCTGGGTCATTGAATACGCCAACTATCCCGATAACCAATCTTTGCCAGGCAAGATCATCATGCGTCGCACACCACTTGAAATACGCTTGGTGGTTGATACCTGGTCAGTACAGCATGTTGACAGCACCCAAACCCGGTTTTGAACTATCACTGCCCGCCCCGGCAAAACTCAACCTGTTTCTACATATCGTCGGGCGTCGCCCGGATGGCTACCATCTACTGCAGACAGCATTTCGATTCATCGATTTCGCGGACACCCTGCATTTTCGACTGCGTACGGATAACCACATCCGTCGCCTGAATGACATCCCAGGTGTGCCCGAAGAGCAGGATCTAGTGGTCAGAGCCGCTCGACTCTTGCAGCAGTACACAGGCTGTAGACTAGGGGCAGAGATAGAAATTGAGAAAAAGCTACCGATGGGTGGCGGCTTGGGCGGTGGAAGCTCCGACGCGGCGACCGCGCTACTCGCCTTGAACAAGCTTTGGCAGTTAAATTTGCCCAGAGAGCAACTTCAGGAAATCGGTCTGCAGTTAGGGGCGGATGTGCCGGTATTTATTTTCGGACATAATGCCTTTGCCGAGGGAGTGGGGGAACAATTACAAGAAATTCAAATGGATGAGGCATGGTATGTGGTCATCATCCCCCCGGTGCAGGTACCCACGGCGAAAATATTTTCGTCGGAACGCTTGACAAGGAATACGCCGGTAATTAAAGTGGCGGCCTTTCCTGACGCACCGACCCGCAATGACTTGCAGCCGGTTGTCTGTGAGCAGTACCAAGAAGTAAATACTGCAATCAAAATGCTAAGCCAGTTTGGCGAGGCAAAAATGTCAGGAAGCGGTGCTTGTGTTTTTGTTGAATTAAAAACTAGACAAGCAGCCGAAAATGTGGTGAAATCGCTGTCTCTCGAAATTAAGAGTGTTGTGGCGAGAGGCTTAGATGGTCACCCGCTTCTCTCAATGTAGAGAACTCAATAGGGGAGTCGCCAAGTCGGTTAAGGCATCGGATTTTGATTCCGACATTCGAGGGTTCGAATCCTTCCTCCCCTGCCAGTTAAAATAAAAAAGCGTGTAACCAGTTACACGCTTTTTTTGTTATGTGCTGAGGTGATGACGTGGCTTATGACGGATTAATGGTTTTTACCGGCAATGCCAACCCGAAATTGGCGGAAGATGTAGTTCGCCATCTCGATATTACGCTAGGCCGCATCTCCGTTGGCCGTTTCAGTGACGGTGAAGTTACTGTTGAGTTGCTTGAAAATGTCCGTGGACGTGATGTTTTCGTATTGCAATCCACCTGCCAGCCGACAAGCGACAATTTGATGGAAATCATGTTGATCGCTGATGCATTGAAACGCGCATCAGCTGGCCGTATTACAGCCGCAATTCCCTATTTCGGCTATGCCCGCCAAGACCGCCGCCCCCGATCAGCTCGTGTACCGATTTCTGCTAAAGTCGTTGCGAACATGCTCACCAGTGCTGGCGTTGACCGCGTTCTGACCGTCGATCTGCACGCAGATCAAATTCAAGGCTTCTTTGATATCCCTGTTGATAATATCTACGCTACACCTGTCCTGCTGGCAGATGTACGGGCCAAGAATTATGAGAATCTGCTGGTCGTGTCACCGGACGTAGGCGGGGTGTTGCGCGCCCGTGCAATGGCCAAGCAATTGAACACTGATCTGGCAATCATTGATAAGCGCCGTCCTAAGGCGAATGTGGCGGAAGTGATGCACATTATTGGCGATGTGGCTGGTCGTACCTGCTTGATCATGGACGATATGGTGGATACCGCCAATACTTTGTGTAAGGCCGCAGCTGCATTGAAGCAACATGGGGCAGAGCGAGTATTGGCTTATGCTACGCATCCTGTATTGTCAGGTGCGGCTGTGGAGCGTATCAAGAATTCGGATCTCGACGAGCTGGTGGTAACGGATACGATTCCGTTTACCGATGAGGCACTTGCTTGTGATCGTATCCGTGCGGTGAGCATTGCACCGCTGCTGGCTGAAACCTTGCGTAGAATCAGTAACGAAGAGTCTGTCAGTTCTTTGTTCGTTGATTGAAGTTTTTGAGTGCGGCGCGTCAGCGCCGCTTGTTACATGAGTCATCTGGTCGCGGATGGCTCTATATTTGGAGTGTTACCATGAACTTTGAAGTTATTGCCCAAGCACGTGTTGAGCAGGGTTCGGGTGCGAGCCGCCGCCTGCGCAACGCAGGTCGCGTGCCCGCTATCGTTTACGGTGGTGGTGCAGAGCCAACCGTCATCAGCCTGGATCACAATGCAATTTTCCACCAACTGCGCGTCGAAGCGTTCCACGCTTCCGTTCTGAATCTGAATATCGACGGTAAGGTCGAGAAGGTTCTGTTGCGCGACGTGCAACACCACAGCTTCAAGCAACTGGTTCTGCATGTTGATTTCCAACGTGTAAACCCGAATGAAAAGCTGCACATCAAGGTGCCTCTGCACTTTGTAAATGCAGATGCTGCGCCAGGCGTGAAGCTGGGTGGCGGTATCATCAATCACGTATTGAACGAAGTCGATGTTAGCTGCTTGCCAGCTGATCTGCCTGAGTTCATTGAAGTTGATCTGGGCAACCTGCAAGGTGGCGCGTCCATCCACTTGGCTGATATCAAGCTGCCGAATGGTGTTGAGATCATGGCGCTGTCTCGTGGCGACAACCAGACCGTAGCAAACTGCTCCGGTAAGTTGGGCGGCGAAGAAGCGGCTGCTGAATAAGCACAGTTTCGACATCGAAACGGCTCGTCACCAGACTCTTGGGTTTGGGGCGGGCCGTTTTTAGCTTTAAGACTTTTTTCCTGAATGCCCAGTGTCGCTATATCAAGGTATATTCATGAAAGTGGTCTGGATGGAAAAGTCATGGCAAACGGAATCAAGCTGGTCGTAGGCCTGGGTAACCCTGGCCCTGAATATCACGATACTCGCCACAATGCGGGGTTTTGGTGGGTGGATTGTATTGCGCATGATGAAGGTGTATCGCTGCGCCATGATTCGAAATTTCATGGCTTGGTGTCACGAGTAGGGCATGCTGAGCATGAGCTTTGGCTCATGCAGCCGCAGACCTATATGAATCGTAGCGGCATTGCCGTGGCAAGCCTGTGCAAGTTTTACAAGATCACACCAGAGCAGATTCTGGTTGTACATGATGAATTGGATCTGCCCCCGGGTGTAGCTAAACTCAAGCAGGGTGGAGGTCACGGTGGCCACAATGGGCTGAAGGACATCATTGCCCACCTGGGGACGCCGAATTTTTGGCGATTACGGCTAGGGATAGGGCATCCCGGTGATCGCAACGAGGTGGCCAATTTTGTATTGAAGGCACCGAGAGCCGAGGAGCAGAAGGTCATAGATGATGCGATCGACCTCTCTCTGAAAATATTGCCAATGCTCAGGCGTGGGGACTTTCCCAAAGCCATGCATCAATTGCATACGCCGAGCAAACCGAAAAACGTTTCAATGGAAAAACCATCATGAGTCTCAAATGCGGTATCGTTGGCTTGCCCAACGTTGGGAAATCGACATTATTCAATGCCTTGACCAAGGCTGGCATTGAAGCAGCCAATTATCCGTTTTGCACAATCGAGCCCAATGTCGGCATCGTCGAAGTGCCTGATCATCGCTTGGTTGAGCTATCCAACATTGTCAAGCCACAGAAAGTCCAACCTGCAATCGTAGAGTTTGTGGACATTGCTGGGTTGGTAGCTGGTGCGTCCAAGGGAGAAGGGTTGGGCAACCAATTCCTGGCCAATATTCGCGAGACAGATGCTATCGTCAATGTCGTGCGCTGCTTTGAAGACGAGAACATTGTGCATGTGGCTGGCCGAGTCGATCCCATTGCCGATATTGAAACCATTGGAACCGAGCTGGCTTTGGCCGACATGGCATCGGTCGAAAAGGCGCAAGCTCGCGAAGGAAAAAAAGCAAAATCAGGTGATAAGGAAGCGCAAAAGCTGATCGCTGTCCTGGAAAAGCTGCTGCCGCACCTGAATGAAGGAAAACCCGCTCGTAGCGCGGGGCTGAGTGATGATGAGAAAGCTCTGATCAAGCCATTGTGCTTATTGACCATCAAGCCCGCCATGTATGTAGCCAATGTGGCAGAAGATGGCTTTACCAACAATGCCCACCTGGATCGACTGACTGAATTGGCCGGCAAAGAAGGTGCCCCGGTTGTTGCGCTGTGCGCAGCCATCGAATCAGAAATTGCCGATTTGGACGACGCAGATAAGGTTGAATTTCTGGAAAGCATGGGCTTGGAAGAGCCAGGCCTCAATCGCCTGATCCGTGCAGGCTACAAATTGCTAGGTCTGCAGACATACTTCACCGCTGGTGTTAAAGAGGTTCGAGCCTGGACGATTCATGTTGGCGACACCGCCCCCCAGGCTGCCGGCGTCATCCATACCGATTTCGAGCGAGGCTTCATCCGCGCCCAGACCATTGCCTTTGACGACTTCATCAAGTTCAGCGGTGAGCAGGGTGCTAAAGAAGCAGGCAAAATGCGATCGGAAGGTAGGGATTATGTAGTGCAAGATGGCGATGTGATGAATTTCTTATTTAACGTCTGATTCGAACAAGCCATTTCAAGCGATTGCACATGCTTGCAGGTGCATCACTTAAAGTGACACAAAGCCCCGTGGATACGGGGCTTTTTCATTTCAGCTTGTTGCATGCAACGACACTTGATAGCGCTGCGTAAGTGAATACGGTCGTGTCTTTGGTTCTTTCTCGATCGATATGTTACTCAAAAGTAGGCAGGTCCGTTGCCTCTGATCTGAATGCCCGAGGTCGGTTCTGCATTGATGCAGGCCGACCTGTTGGGCTGATGCCATGTCAGCCTAGCCTTCTACCTCGCACAATAATTCATGCATTTGGTACAGCCCGTCACGCATTGTTGGGAACAGGCTGTGGTGGAAGTTGTTCCAGCGCAGCTCCAGTATTGTGTCGTCGGGGTGGATGTCGGTATTGAGCGAATCCACGATGACCTCGCCTGAGTCGATACCGTTGTCTACCAAGTGAAAGGATGCCCCGGTTTTGAATAAGGGGGGCGTGGGTTGGGCCTGCATGGTGGTCCAGTTGGTTACTTTCTGGCCGCGTGCGCACCATAGTGCATCCAAGGTTGCGGTGGCGCCACGTCTTTCGTAGGGGGAGTCTAGGCGGGTGATGCCGGGGTGGATATTCACTATACGCCCACGATAAGGGGCACCTGGTCTGACCAGTTCGTCCAAAATCACCAGTAAGCCATCGAGCAATACCAGGTCTGCGCCGATATCGTCCAGGCGTGCTTTCAAGCGGCGCTCGAATGCCTGCTTTCCCTGCGTGCGTCCAGGATGCGCCAACGGCAGTTTGCGGTAGGTCGATGGAATGGGTTCCAGCAGGTTGTTCAGTGGTACGCCTTGTACAGACAGGTTCTGCGGGTATATCCATAGACCGTCTGCCTGTGGCTTGAAGCCAAATCGCCCTAATTTGTCACGATCACGTGGGGACTCTGGATCGTCATCATAGATGATGGCCTCCAGTGACCATTTGGCCCCAAGGTCGGTGTGATTCAGCTGTTCTACCAAGTATTCCAGTGGTGAGGGCATGTAGCGTAACTCCCCTTTGTAAGGCACCTGCTGGCCAGCTAAGTCGGCAGCTGCATTGCGGAGGGAAAACAGATAAACCAGTTTCTTCTTGCTCACGGCCTTTCCTTGTTTGTGATGTCTTGTCTGTCAGGACGGCTAGGGTGGGCATTTGTTTACTCATGTTGCCCGACGCTATCTGTATTGCGGCTACTTTGACCGAGTTTGGCTGCTGATGCGGGTCTTGCATGCCTTTGCAGGTGAGATGGCGCAGGTGTGTTTTGAGATGGCCGAGGATGGCTTGCTTGTCGATGATGGATGGCTTGCCATGATCATGTGTGCTAGGCAGCGGTGTGTTGCATGCGGAGCGGATGAGGGCAGGACGTATGACATTGGGTTGGATGATGGCTCGGCTTTGGTCTTGAGGCAGCTACTATTGCTGTCAACGCTTCCATTACTTTGTTGTAATGATAGTGATTCTTGTTTATATTCTCATTCTTTTTATGCTCCCGGCAATTGCTGTGCGCGTTCTATCTCCAATGAATGAGGAAGCGTATGTATTATCGTTCCACTCCACATCCGACTGGCATCGCTGTACTGTTGGCGTTGAGCGCCAGTGCCTTCGCAAATGAGGTCACCTTACCCCCTGTCACCATTTCAGCAAATGGGTCGCCAACCGAGCAATCCGCGACTGGCCGGGTGAAGGGTTATGTCGCCAAGAGCAGCGCTACTGCTGGCCGTATCGCGGCTGATCAGGTCGAGATTGCCCAATCCTTGAGCATTGTGGGCCAGGATGAGATGAAGGCTCGCGGGGTGGTCACCTCTGAGGAGGCGATCCGCTATACCCCAGGGGTGAATGTTGCGCCGTGGGGCTACGATGAACGCGGGACGACTTTGTTCACGTTAAGAGGTTTTTCGAACCCGGCGGGTGCATATCTTGATGGCTTGCATCAGTTCGCTGGTGGGTTTGGTACGCATATCTTCGAGACGTATGGTATGGAGCGGATCGAGGTATTGAGAGGTGCTGCTTCTGTCATGGTCGGGGACAGTGAAGTCAGTGGCATCGTCAACCATGTCAGTAAGCGTCCACGGCGGGAGATGATCAACGAAGTCGGTGTTGGACTGGGTGATGCCGCCCAGAAGGAATTACGCACCGACTTGGGTGGTGAGGTGGCCGGGGAGCGGAATGTGCAATACCGGTTGACGGCGCGGGCGGCTGAGAATGGTTCTCGTGCGGATTTCCACGGCGCGGATGCGAAAGACAGTCGTCATTACTATGTGGCCCCCACCATCAGCTGGCAGCCGATTGCGGGTTTGAATCTGACGCTGTTGGCATCACTACGCGACAATAAGGGGCCAGCGCACAACCTGGAATATATCCATGCTGACCAAAGCCGCAGCAGGGTGCTCGTGACCGATCCACATTTCAGCCAATTCAATCACCAGCAATCTCGGCTGGCATTGGAAACGACCTATCAATTCGCGGATGGCTGGCATTATCGCCAGCAGCTGGCCACGGCAAAAGTTGATGCCCGCACCGATGCCGCCTGGCTATTGGCGGGCCAAGGCAGTGCTGATCCGGATGGCAATGTGTCACGCTACGCATCCCGCTATCAGGATGGATTACGTAACAGAAACTGGGTGCACCAGATCGAGGGCCGTTTCCAGACCGGTGGTGTCCAGCATGCGCTGGCGGCGGGAATCGATTGGCATCGATACCTTGGCGACAACCGTACCAGCTATGGCGCGGCGCCTGACATCAATATCCGGAATCCGGTTTATCGCCCCATTGACCAAGACAGCTTGGTCTTGTCCAGGGCTGGCACGGAGCGGGTGAGCCAGACAGGTTGGTTTGTCCAGGACAGATTGCAGATCGGTGCATGGGGGGCGGACTTGGCCTTGCGCCATGACAAGGTTCGCAAACAGACACATGTGACGACCAGCATGTCGGCGCCGGACGATACCCACACCAGCCAACGGAATCAGGCAACCACAGGCCGCCTGGGTATCAATCATCGGTTGGATAATGGTCTGGTACCTTACCTGAACTACGGCACGTCATTCCAGACACAAGTAGGTCAAGACCGAGAGGGAAGACATTTCCAACCGGCAAAAGGTAAGCAGATCGAGGGTGGGGTCAAGTATCAGACATCAGATGGCCAATCCTTGCTGACCGCTGCCGTGTTTGATCAAACCAAGGAAAACGTTCTGACGCCCGACCCAGTTGATCAGAATTTCTCGGTGCAGACTGGCGAGGTGCGGGTGAAGGGCATCGAGCTGGAAGCGCGCTACGCCCTTACCAAAGAGTTGAATCTGCTGGCCAGCTACAGCCACATCGACACCAAGGTCAGCCGTAGCAATGGTCAGAATCTGGGTAAGCAGCTGACCTTGTCGCCCAAGGAGATGGCGTCACTCTGGCTGGATTATTCCCTGCCGCAAGGCTGGGGGGTGGGGATCGGCGGGCGTTATAAGGGCAAGGATTTTGCTGATGAGGGCAATACACTGGTCAATCCTGCCCGTACCCTGGTGGATGCAGCAGTATGGTACAAGCATGGCCCGTGGCATGCCCGCTTGAATGTCAGCAATCTGGGGGATCAGGACTACATCACCAACCTGGGTTGGGGCTCGCCTGCCCAGGGGCGGAAGATCAACCTCAATGTCGATTATAAGTTCTGATCGATCTGCAGCTGGCGGCCAGCCTTGTTGAAGGGTTGGCCGCATCACCTCCAAGGGAATGATCAATGTCACCTCCGACATTACGTTTTTGGCATTGGCTGCACAAATGGAGCAGCCTGATCTCTACCCTGTTCATGCTTCTGGTCTGTCTGACCGGTCTGCCGCTTATATTTCTGCACGAAATCAACGACCTGTCTGGTCGGTCCCCGGTGTTGCAGCCGGTGGCGGCGGATGTGGTCGATGTGCCGCTGCAGCAGCTGGAGCAGGCGGGCCAACGGTTGCACCCAGGCTTTAAGCCGCATGTGCTGATCCGCGACCATGAGCAACCGATCTGGATACTGGGCTTGGCGAACCAGGCCGATCACAAGCAGTCGGTTGAACTGTATCTGGATAGCCGGACGGCACAGCCATTGGTGCATCATTACGAGCAGGATTTCGTCTGGCTTTTGTGGAAACTGCATACTGATCTGCTGGTGGGCTTACCGGGCACGTTATTCCTTGGCCTGATGGGGGGGCTGATGCTGGTGGCCATTGTCTCCGGCGTGGTGCTGTATGCGCCCTTCATGCGCAAATTGCCTTTTGGCACGGTCAGGCGCATGCGTAGCCGCCACATCCGCTGGCTGGACTGGCACAATCTGCTAGGAATCGTTATTGCGCTGTGGCTGACAGTGGTGGGGTTGACCGGGGTGATCAATACGCTGGTGACGCCGATGAGTTATCTGTGGCAGCAACAGGAACTGGCTTCCATGACTGCTGCCTACCATGGTCAGGCCCCTGTCGCACAGCCGTTGTCCGCGCAGTATGCGGTGGAGGCGGCGACACGCCTGCTGCCGGATAAATCGGTCAATTCCGTCTATTACCCTGACCCAGACGAAGGCAGCCCCCATCATTTCATCGTGTTGATGCAGGGTAGGGAAGCGGTCAGCCAATATCTGTTGACGCCGGTGTTGGTGGATGCACGTACCGGGCAGGTGACAGACAGCCGGGCCATGCCCTGGTACCTGCAAATGCTGATGCTGTCCAAGCCGCTGCATTTTGGTGACTATGGTGGCATGCCGTTGAAAGTCCTCTGGACCTTGCTGGATATCGCGTGCATCGTCGTACTGGGTAGTGGCCTGTATCTATGGTGGCGAAAGCATCGTCTGGTACATACTCAGGCTGGGCAGGCCATCGATACGGTCTTTGCGGAGGAGCAGGCATGAGACTGACGTTGTGGCATGTATTTCGTCAACCTTTGCTACTGGCTGTCTTGACGCTGGTTGGGCTGCTATCGGCCTTGCTGGGAGAGGGCGTGTGGGACTGGGTGTCCTGGCTGAGCCTCGGTTGGGTCTGCGCGGTGGGTGGGTTCCACAGTTTACGCAATCAATAGTGAGATGATCCGTGGTGGCCAGCCTTCCCTGGCGATCCGGCACGGGCTGTGAGACGCCGCATGCCTGGATCAATCGGGAGGGCTGGCCAGCCCTGTTCATACAAAGTCAGTCGAGGCTCTCCAGCCTCATGGCCAGCGCTGACAAAAATGGCTCACTGTGGATGATATTCATATGCGTCAGATCTGGCAGTAGCGACCGACTTGCCAAGGCAGCGTCTGCTGGCCAGTCAAATGGATTGTCAGTGCTGCCGGCCTGCCAGGCGTGTAAGGTCAAGCCTGCAGGCTGATGTTGCCAGCCATCCAAAACTGTTGCCGACTCCATTTGCATCCACAGTTTGCTTTCTTCTGCATCGATCCCTTCACCATCGAGTGGCATCACGCCCTCCGCTTGCAAGATCGCCTGATGGCAAAGCTTCAGACGTTGCGGCGACATGCGAGCCAGCAGCTGCCGCCAGCGATGCGACATCGTGGATTGCGCCAGCCACGCATCACACAACAGCTTGGCGCGCGATTCATCTGAGGGGGAGAGGTGGATTGGATAGGCCCGGTTGTCTACCACATCCACCATCCCGATCAGGCCAACGTCAACCCGGCCATGCAAGCGAGAAGCCACCTCATAGGCCAGATGACCACCAATCGACCAGCCCAGCAGATGGCATCTGCCCCCCCCGACCACGCTCTGAATATAGTCGGCAGCCTCGTCTGCAATCCGCGCAATGTCGAAGCCAGCCCAGCGAGGTGGCGTCAACACATGGCTGCTGAAGCAATGCACGGGCCTGATGTGTTGCTGTGATGAAATGATGGCGCCAAATTCGCTGCCATTGACTTGCAGGCCAGGCAGAATGAACAGGGGCCACCCCTTGGCATGATCGTTGCGGACAGTGACTTGAATGCTGGTGCGGGCTGGCCGTCGCTCAAGAGTTGTCGCCATGGCCGACAAGTTGGGCTCCCGCATCAGCTCCAGCAACGTTAAGCTGTCTTCACCAAACTGCCGGTGAATCCGCTCCAACAAGGTCAACGCCAGCAGCGAATGGCCGCCGAGCGCAAAGAAACTATCGTGTCGCCCGACGCGCTCGACCCCCAGCACCTCGGCCCAGAGAGCGGCGAGACGGGTTTC
>NZ_JACHHY010000009.1 GCF_014202905.1 Chitinivorax tropicus
AGAACTGCAACAGGGTCGCCAGGCAGGCCAGACCACTGGCCGCATGGTCCACTTCAGGACCTTCCGCTTCGGGGGGGAGTGTTTGTGATGACATGATGAATAACTCTTAGAATGGATATATACACGCCCCATTACCTCATTCAGAGGTAATTGAATCAGCATCAAGAAAGTAATTAATCAACGCAAAGTCGCCTGCATTGGTAAAAATACGCATAACCAAGTAGATACCATTGCGCACCAAACAATAAAAACAATTTAAAATCAATAAGATAAAAAAACAAAAGGCAACCAACCAAACCAGCAACCTACACCCTACATACCACCTGGGTAGCTATTTTTCACGAGTTTGCTTTTCAGTCAGTATAGAAATCCAAAAAACACAATCAAATTACCAAGTTCGAATCTATAAAACCAATCCCAACGAAAACACCAGGACAAGTATCAGATCAATGAGCAGCAATCGGCAGGCTGCATTCTATAATTTATTGTTTTTATTAAATTTTATTTTAACAAAATCAAGCAACCTAACTTCCACCACTACGTACAAGTTAACAATTAAATTCTGAACATCAGATGCATTCTTAGCACCATAACTGATTAGTCGTTATGCATTAAGGTTAGTTCCATCTCATTACGCACATTCCTATCAAAATATCGAAATAAATTTACAAAACAACGTTTTAAACAATTTAATTTATTGATTTTAAATGGTTTTTCAAAAACAAAAAGTAATGTATCGTTTACAAAACAGCACTGACACGTTTCGATCCGTATACTCGGCCACATGCCCTGACCATCCAGATTGCAATCGGAAAAATGACTGAAAAGCATGTTTTCGGTAAGAAGTCGGCTTATCCACCCAACAGACCGCGCACAGGGGTTCCATGCCATTACCGAAAGAAGGGATGCATCGCGAGCGGCCAAGTGTGGCAACCCTCACATGACAGCGGCCCCGTTGGCTGACAACCAACGGGGCCGCTATGGCACTACACACTAACCAAACAAGGGTTCAATGCCATCAAACCCGAGAAGGCACCAGATTCATCAGGACTGACTGACTGGTCAACGGATGGTGTAAGACATCCGTGGCCACGTCCTTGCTGTGCAGACTCGCCATCGATTGGATCAATTTATCGACTGCAACTTGCGTGTTGGGCGATTGATTGCTCGCTAACAGTTGCAGTGTATTCAAGTCGCTGAGTGACTTCGTATTGCCATTGAATTGATTCAGCAATGAAGCTGGCGTAAGCGCCTGATCATGGCCAAATTGGATCTGGGTTGGCTGCACACCGGCACTCAGCACATTGCCGAAACGAATGTGGGATACATGCCCCTGAGCACCGGGGGTGTCGAACGTCATGACGAGATCGCCATTGTTCTGCACCACCCTCAGATTCTTCAAATCACGCTGGTCAAACTGGAAATTCACCTTCTGCCCGCTTCCAGAAGAGGCAATATCAATGAAAAGCCCTTTGAACTGCAAAGCATCCACCGGAATATTGATACTGGCCCGTTCAGTTGCCACCATCAGTTCAGTGTCAGCGACATTCCAATTCCCAGCCTTCAACCAGCGCGCATTGATTGACAGCTCATTTGCTTCATCAGAACTGTTATCCATGACCAGGATGAACCGATCCGAACCAAGATTGCTGTATGAGTAGCGGGCGGCACCGTCTGTAATACTGCCTTGTACCAAGCCATACTTACCATTGGCATTCTGGAAGTAAAGCGCATTGTTACCATCCACAACAGCCAGAGTGGCATCGGATGCAATCGGCACACCTTTGCTGCCTTGGCTGACCTGCGCAAGCAATGCATCAGAAATGCCAATTTCATCAGACTTCATATACTGCGTTGAAAACGCCTTGAAGGACTCGAGTTCGATATAGTTGCAAGTCAACCCACCAGCCGTGACCTCAGCTACATAGTGCCCGGCAATACCGTTGTCAAAATTGGACTTCAAGAACAGGCGACCGTCCTTATTGAACATCTCACCGTCATGCACCGGCATGAATCGGTTGGCAACCACGGCATCAAAGGTCTTCAGCTCGTCACCTTGCGGGCTGAGGCTTTCGGTATAGAGTGCGTTTTCGTTGGTTACCCAGATACCACTGATTTTTCCATTCGCATCACGCTTGAGAAAGGTGATGACATCCGACTTGGCATTGTAGAACCCGCTGAAATTGTCCGTGAACGCGAAACCGATCGTCGTTGGATTGGTAACGCGAGGATCATTGGCCACACCCGAGCTTTGCAAGACTTTTGCAACATATTGCATGCTCCTCAATGGCGAGCCACTATAGAAAGGCTTATCAAAATAAGCCGATATGCTCATCTTCTTGCTGTCGAAGTCGATCAGGGCCATCAAATGCGTGCCACTGCCGGTGGCATCCGGCAGGCCAACGGTGACATTATGTGGCTTGCCGTTGAAGACTATATTCTGCGTTTTGACGACCAGAGAGGCATCACCGATCTGTAAGCTGCTCAACACATCCTGAACAGGCCCAGACACCTTCTCCGCAAATGTTGGCGCATTCGACCAGCTCGTAGCAAGGCGCCGAGTCGGGTCGATGAACCAGGCCTCGCCTTTGTCGTCGGACTGATTGATCTTGACCGCATAGTTGAATGGCGCCTCACCCAGCATCAGCTGATAATGACCGCCGCCGCCATTCAAGATGTACTGCAAATATGTGCGTACATTGACATCAGCCGCTCTTGCTGCATCCGTATCGGTTGCCATGACAGGCATTACAATTGAACGGGAGGCGTTGTCGAGCGTGACATTGACGGGGGTGTATTTGTAACCATAGTCAATTGAGGCAAAGCCAAAATCCCCACCGAAGGCATACCACAATATCTTGAACCGAGGATCTTTCAGGAAAATATCCCTGGCCGCAGACTCAGCCCAGGCGCCGCGCCGGCCTAATATGGCCTGCACATTCCAAAGCTTGACGAAACGTGACATCCCAGAGGGCAATACCAATGTCGTTGCTTGATTGGGATCAAAGCTCTGATCCATTTTATGGTCACGCAACTGATAGTAGACATCCACCGGCGTCGCATCGAAATCACTGTCGGGCCCGACCCCGGAGTATTGGGGAAATGTATCGATTGCAGACATTCTGCCGCCGTAGTCTTTGGTGGCCGATGCTTTGACATCTCCAAAGCGCATGGACTTGTCTTTGAAATTGATGTCCGCAATGGCAGTATCGCCATTGAATTGCAGCACACCAGGCTGAGTACCTTGGACAATACCATTGTTACTCAGCGCCTTTTCGACGCCGTCAAAATACAATTTTATGGCGTCATATTTACCATAATTTATTGCATACGCCTCAGCGAGTGCAGTTGCCCCAATGGCAATGCCGCCGAGTGGAACCGCAATACTGTCCAAGAAGCTCGATGCGGCGGCGGCCCCAAAAAAGCCCGCAGCAGTCGAACCTGCAAAAATCCCCAGACTGCCCACAGCAAATCCAAGCTGGGTTTCAGCTTTGGCTTTTGCCACAGGATCAGTTGCATAGGCAGCATTGAGACCAGAAAGCACAACGTCTGCAACCGAGAACAAACCTGTCAAACCGGTTGAGAGTTTTCCGACAACATTCGCCACCTTGCTCAAGACACCGGTAACTGGTGCATCCCCGATGAATGCGCGAACGACAGATACAATCTTGACGGCATCCTTGGCTACATTGTATATGCCTCTGGAAAGCTGAAAGTAAGTTGCAGCCTGCATCGCCCAATTGGCTTTGCTCATATCAGTATGCTCAAGCCCCATCACTGAACGGATCAGGTAGGCAGTGCTCTGAGTCGCATTTTGAACGGAAGGAGGGGCCTCCTCATCCATCGTCACCGCACCAGTCTTGGCGTCATATTTCACCCCCTGACTGATGGCAACCGCTTTGTCCCTGGTGAAGTCGCTGAATTGACGAAAAATCGGCTCATTTACAGGCACCCAACGCACCTCGGTAGTGCCTGGATTGATGAACGCGATCTCATCCCCAGCAGGCCCAGAATTGACCATGGACAACGCATTCCACCCAGTCAGACCACTGGCTTCGGCAAGCTTGCTCACAGCAGCATCCCATCGCCTGCTGAGTATCGCGCCCTCAAAAACGTCTGCCACCAATGACTCCATCTGAGTCCGCTCCTCAGAGGTCAGCTGAGTCAGAACATTCTGAACTTGATTTTCCACGTTGTTTTCCATCATTACTTCCTTTCGAAACCAGCCAGTAGGTTCCTCCACTGGCATCATCAACCCGAAACATGCTCGCTATGAATTTCAAAAATACGTCAGATCCACCAGCAGCTGATTACATCCGACCATCTCGCCACGGCCCAATCAAAACCATTATCAATCAAACACGTAGCAACACTTTTCATCTCAGCAACAGCTGTAGTGACCATCTCACTTACATTGCAATCTCATTCAATCCGAACGAAGTCCGTTGTTGCAGTGGTACGCTAGCTTCCTTCCATGGCTTAAAAAGATTTTTGGTCCTTCCAACGGCACCCCTCACCAGGAAAACCTTGCAAAGCTGGATCTGGCGCGCCTCCTACTCTGTGGGGCACAGCCCCTCAGATACATCAAATTTCTTATATCTACATAAAAGTTAATTAAATTTATAAAAAACACAAAAACAAACATTTACCAATCAGATGCACAGCTTAAAATACTCAGTGAAAATCCATGACCATTGAAGTTTTCAGTTAAAACTCACTGACACAACAGGTATCACGAATGAGATAGTATTTTTTTAATGCAAAAAACCGTAAAAATCACAACATCAATACATTCTAATACTGAAAATGAAATATGATCGATGCATATCAAATCAGATATACACACATTTGACACGGCAGCCATAAATTTATGATTGAATTGAGTTTCATAAAGAGCTGTTGCAATGGTCTCTTGCTTAACTCCTATGATCCAAGTGCCTGTTCTAGTTAATATCAAGCACTTTTCTTGCACTGTTTCTAGATTAGTTTCTGCAAGATGAAGTTAGTTCAGCAGCAGCATGTTGATATCCAGAAAAA
Organism: Chitinivorax tropicus; assembly: GCF_014202905.1. Taxonomy (NCBI): domain Bacteria; kingdom Pseudomonadati; phylum Pseudomonadota; class Betaproteobacteria; genus Chitinivorax; species Chitinivorax tropicus. Next base: position 5,038 of record NZ_JACHHY010000009.1, read on the forward strand.
ATATTCTAAATTTGGTAAAAGATTGTTATCGAAAATATTTAACCAATTGATTTTTAATGAAATTTAAAAGGTATACAATATCATCAATAAAATAACTGAATACCAGTCAGTATTACTAAATTGGCATATTTGCACTTAACTCAGTCTCAAAGGTGCTTTTAATGAGGCATTTACCTGCTGAGTGTTCTGACCACACCTACGTCATATCGAGCCATCCACTGGGACGGAAAAAACTGGTTTCTTCAAAGAGTGATGGAAAACCAGAGAGGTGGAATGTGATGAGCTTGAGGCGACTTGACATTGGAAATGCACTGATGGTGCGATAACGAATGCACCCATGACACACCGACGCATCGGCCCCATCCGACAAGTCAAGCTGACTGTGCGTGATATTGATGGATCAAATCTGTGTGTAACCCGTGCTGGTAAGCACGAGTTGAGTCAAGACAGCAGGCTGCCCATCTTGGAAGTGGGGAATTGGACGGGTATCCAGCAAGCTGGCTCATGATGTGTACGTAAAACAAAACGGCAGCTTGAAGCTGCCGTTTTGACTATTCACCAAACACGTCCGCCGCTCAGGCAATCCGTTCAGCTATATAGTGTTTCAATGCTTCGACATCAACTGCCATGACATCGACCCGCTGTGGTAGGCCTTCCATCCCATCCGCAAAGGCAGGACGGGCGGGGCGCTCGCCAATTGCTTCCAGAATGGTGTCCTCGAACTTGATGGGCAGGGCGGTTTCCAGCACTACGGTCTGCACCGCTGAATCAGGCTGAGCCAGTGCCAGCTTCATGCCATCAGCTGTGTGTGGATCAATCACCACGCCAAACTGCTGTTTGACTTGTTGGATGGTCGCCAGACGGTCAGCATGGGTACTGCGCCCAGAGGTAAACCCATATGTGGTCGCCAATTCCCCAAAGCATGATGTCGCAGACAGATCGAAACCACCTTGCTGATCGACTTGTTGCCACAAGGCTGCCAACTTTGTACTGTCACGGCCTACCAGGTCGAATACAAAGCGCTCCAGGTTGGATGCTTTGGAGATATCCATCGACGGGCTGGAAGTCGGCTGTGCAGCCCCCCTGACCCGATACACGCCCGTGCGGAAGAACTCGTCCAACACGTCGTTTTCATTGGTGGCCACCACCAGCCGCTTGATCGGCAACCCCATCTGGCGGGCAATATGCCCTGCACAGACGTTACCGAAATTACCTGATGGCACGACGAAGTTGACCTGTTCGTCATTGCTGCGTGTTGCGGCAAAATAGCCTTTGAAGTAATACACAACCTGCGCGATCACCCTACCCCAGTTGATGGAGTTGACCGCACCAATTTTGTAACGTGCTTTGAATGCAGCGTCGTTGTTGACTGCTTTCACCATGTCTTGAGCATCGTCAAACATGCCCTGGACGGCAATGTTGAAGATGTTGGCGTCCTGCAGGCTATACATCTGGGCTCGCTGGAAGGCGCTCATCTTGCCATGCGGACTCAGCATGAATACATTCACCCCACGCTTGCCCCGCATGGCATACTCCGCCGCCGAGCCCGTGTCGCCCGAGGTGGCACCGACGATGTTCACTGTCTCGTTGCGTTTGCCCAGCACATATTCGAACAGGTTACCCAGCAGCTGCATGGCCATGTCTTTGAAAGCCAGCGTCGGGCCGTTCGACAATTCCAGAATATGCAGTCCAGCTCGCAAGGTTCTGAGTGGCGTGATGTCCGCGCTACCAAATACGTCAGCGGTATAGGTTCGCTGAATGATACCGCGCAGATCGGCCTCTGGAATATCCGTTGCGAACAGACGAACGATCTCAAAGGCCAATTCCGGATAGCTCAACGATCGCCACGCAAGCAACATGTCTGTGCTGATCTGCGGATAGGATTCAGGCACCACCAACCCGCCATCGGGGGCCAACCCTCCTAGCAGGATATCGCTGAAAGACGCTGGCGGCATGCCGCCACGTGTCGATATATACCGCATGACTCGCCTCTCAGTTATCCAGTGTTTCTACGCGAATACGGGTCACCGTCCCATGGATGGTCGGCAGCGCCTCGATTCTGGCCATTGCAGCATTGACTTGCTTCTCAACCGCCAAGTGCGTCAGGATGATCACAGTGGCGCGATCCACCCCAGCCTCGGGCTCTTTCTGCATCATGGCATCAATCGATATCCCTGCATCAGCCAGGATTCGCGTCACATCCGCCAACACGCCTGGACGATCTGCAGCGTCCAGACGCAGGTAGTAGCAGGTTTCAATCTCTTCGATCGGCAGAATCGGCAGATCTGCCATCTGATTGGGCTGGAAGGCCAAGTGAGGAACACGGTGCTCGGGATCAGCCGTTGCCAAGCGCGTCACATCGACCAGATCGGCCACCACCGCGGAGGCGGTCGGTTCGGCACCGGCGCCAGCACCGTAATACATGGTCTGACCTACTGCATCACCCTTGGCCAACACGGCATTCATCACGCCATTCACATTGGCGATCAGGCGCTTCTCGGGGATCAGTGTCGGGTGTACACGCAACTCGATACCATTGGCTTTGCGCTTGGTCACACCCAACAACTTGATACGGTAACCGAGCTGCTCGGCATAGCTGATATCCTGACTGGTCAGCTTGGAGATGCCCTCCAGATAAGCCTTGGAAAACTGCACTGGAATCCCGAAGGCAATCGCAGACATCAAGGTCAATTTATGCGCCGCATCGTGTCCTTCGATATCAAATGTAGGATCAGCCTCCGCGTAACCCAGTCGCTGCGCCTCTTGCAGCACGTCAGCAAAATCCGACCCTTTCTCACGCATCTCGGTCAGAATGAAATTGGAAGTACCATTGATGATGCCAGCGATCCATTCGATGCGATTGGCGGTCAACCCCTCGCGCAACGCCTTGATGATGGGGATGCCACCCGCTACCGCCGCCTCGAAGGCCACGGTCACGCCTTTTTCCTGTGCCCGGGCGAAGATTTCATTGCCATATTCGGCCAGCAATTTCTTGTTGGCGGTCACAACGTGTTTGCCATGCTCGATGGCCTTCAACACCATGTCCTTGGCAATGCCCGTGCCCCCAATCAATTCAACAACGATATCGATATCTGGATGGCAGACCACTTGGTTGGCATCATTTGTGACCTCGACACCCTCACCTGCCACCTCACGGGCACGGTCGGTATTGAGATCCGCCACCATTCTCAGTTGAATGGCACGACCAGCACGGCGGCTGATTTCCTCGGCGTTGCGTTTCAGGACGGTGGCGGTGCCGCCACCCACAGTACCAATGCCCAACAGGCCTACATTGATCGGTTTCATGGTGTACGAATGTCCGGCTTATAAAGGTTTTCTGAATGAAAACGAGGGGATGATGAAACCCTCACGAAAATAGAACTTATGCGCCTGGGTGCGTTGCGTACCGGATTCCAGCGAAAGGCTGGTTGCCCCTCGCCTTCTGGCCTCAGCTTCAAGCCAAGCGATCAGCGCGTGGCCGATGCCTTGCGAGCGTTGCGTCTCGTCCGTCACGAGATCGTCAACATAAAATCGTAGTCCATTGAATGTATCAAGAAAACTGCGAAAAACGGCCAGCCCTTTCACCAGCTGGCCATCGATGGCGACGATGATCTCGCCGCCATCCTTCACCACACCCTGCATGGCACTCAGATAATCCGAGGGCAATTGTGGCCGCAGCTGACGATGTACCAGCTCCGCGCGCGCCAGCCAGTCTGCCTCAACCAACCGTTTGTGACCATCCGTAATCGCCAGAATATGCATGATTTATACCGCGTGTCGTTTTCGATAATGCTCAAGGAAGCGTGCAATGCGACCGATGGCCTCAGTGAGATCATCGGTATTCGGGAGGAATACCACCCTGAAATGGTCTGGGCTCATCCAATTGAACCCTGTTCCCTGAACCAACAGCACTTTCTCTTCCAGTAATAATTCCAGGATGAATTGCTGATCATCGGCAATCGGATAGAGCTTGGGATCAAGCCTGGGGAACAAGTACAGCGCACCCTGCGGCTTGACGCAGCTGACGCCGGGAATATCGGTCAACATCTGCCAGGCAAGATCGCGCTGCCGGGTGAGGCGCCCGCTTGGCGCTACCAGATCATCAATGCTCTGATAGCCACCTAAAGCGGTTTGGATGGCGTGCTGCGCCGGGACGTTGGCACACAGGCGCATCGATGCCAGCATATTCAAACCCTCGATATAGTCGCGGGCGTGTTTCTTCTCACCGGAGACAATCAGCCAGCCAGCCCGGTAGCCACACGCCCGATAATTCTTGGACAAGCCACCGAAAGTAATGCACAGCACGTCTTCAGCCAACGAGGCAATCGAGGTATGCGTGCGGCCATCAAACAACACCTTGTCGTAGATTTCGTCTGCATAGACGATCAATTGGTGTTGGCGGGCCAAGGCCAGAATCTCTTTCAACACATCATCTGAATACACCGCGCCAGTCGGATTGTTAGGGTTGATCACCACGATGGCTCGGGTATTGGGGGTGATCTTGTTCCGGATATCGTCGATATCCGGCAACCAACCAGCCTGCTCATCACAGACATAGTGCCGGGCATGGCCCCCACTGAGGCTGACAGCCGCAGTCCACAAGGGATAGTCTGGCATGGGCACCAGCACCTCATCACCGTTGTTCAGCAGCGCCTGCATTGACATCACAATCAGCTCGGACACACCATTGCCGATATAAATATCATCAATGGCGACGCTAGCGATCTTTTTCTGTTGCGTGTAATGCATGATCGCTTTACGCGCAGAAAACAAGCCCTTTGAATCACAATACCCGGATGCATCCGGCAAGTTGTGGATCACATCCTGAATGATTTCATCGGGCGCCATGAACCCGAACGGCGCAGGGTTGCCGATATTGAGCTTGATGATGCGATGCCCCTCGTCTTCCATCTGCTTCGCGCGCTCCAGCACCGGGCCGCGAATGTCGTAGCAGACGTTGAGCAATTTATTGGATTTGAGGACTGGTTGCATGAGTGGCCTTTCTGGTGTCGTTTTTCAAAATCTGGCGTCGCTTGAACGGGGACGAACCGGGCGGGAAGAAAGTATCAGCGCCCGCCACGGGCCATCGCGGTCGCGCAGACATAACGCCGCGCTTCGACACTTTTCCGGCAGGGCCGGATGATTGAAAACAGACAGGCGATCACGCAATTTTCCTTGGATTTCAGAAAAAACAGCAAAATGGTTTGCAGTGGAATCGGGGTATAATCCTACCTGACTAAATGGTGCACTGCAAAGAAAAGACTGGCCTCGCCCAGCCGCGCGCTTCCATTTGAATCAACAAGCAAATTTCCGAACTCTGTTTTTTGAAGACGCAATATCATGAAGCTGCACTTGTCCACGACTGAAGGAAACCTTTTCACGGGCTATGGCGAGGGTCATGTCGAAATCAATCGAGAGCGGCATGAGGGCAGCCTGCTGGTTGGCAGCAATGTGATTGTCAGGTGGCCAGTCACCGACTTCGCCAGCCTGGATGAAAGTCATTTCGCAACCATTCTCGAATATGCGCCGGAAGTCGTGCTGCTGGGCACCGGCAAAAGCCTGCGCTTTCCACACCCTCGGCTATACAAGGCATTGACCGCGCAGCAGATCGGGATTGAGATGATGGACACGGCTGCACTATGCCGGACTTACAACATCCTGACGACCGAAGGCCGTCGGGTCATGGCGGCAATCGTCCATCGCTGAGCAGTGCGCCTAGCCCCATAACCATGCCGATCATCACCGGCAAAAAGGCGAGTCTCCGCTCCGGTAAACCCACTCCGTCTTGGTCTGTGTCACCCCATCTGCAGCCCATTCGCCCCGTTGTAAAGCAGTGAACAGTTGTTCGGCCCGTGTTGCCACCCGCTTTGCCAATGTGGGATCGGCTGGGGTGTCATAGCGAAATGACATTTCGGCAAAACGCAGCTGCGAATCAGGCTCATACCAAAGAGTCACACCTGCTTCTGCCCACGCCCCACCCAAGTCGATGCTCGGTAAGGTGTAGGTATGCTCCTGAATATGCAAGCCATTGACCGCCTGAAGCTTTGCGTCGCCTGGCAGGGTTTTCAGTATGCTGAACATCCCCGCAGCCTCTTCCACTGAGCCAGGGGTGCGATCCACATTGATTGACGCAGAGCGGGACAACTTGATATCCAAAGGCGGGCTGATGTCTTCTTCCAGTTTACCCTTTGCGCTACCGTCCCCCAGATGAAGCTGATTGACCCTGGTCTGATCAGCAGAGCGGGTCTTTAGCGTCATGACACGGCGCTTGGCATCCCACCGCTCTCGGAGAATGTAACCAGCCTGTTGCAGCGTGCATTGTCCCGGCACATCCAGAAACTGGATTGCGCGTCGTTTGCCCTTCTTTACCTTCCCCCTGGTCTGGGCGGCAAGCTCCACCTCGGTGGCAAGTACAAACTGGCGCGCATATTCCTGGATGGATCTATCGAGGTTTTCAGCCTGGAAAGGCGCCAACAACAAAGGTAATTTGAACTCTCTGGACAAAGGCTCTGCCTTGACCGCACATATTGATGACCACCCCAGCACTGCCATGCAAACCAACTGATTCAATAACCGCATACTCACCTTGTCAAAAAAAAGCTGCCTCAAAAGAGGCAGCCTTATCCATCCAAACCCATCTGTCGTCAGGCTCTGTTGGCATGGCTGGACACAACGACCATGCCACCCGCCGACAGATCGGCATGATGACCATTAAAAATTGTGGCTGATGCCAATCTGGTATGAGCTTGGGTCCGAGCCACGCGGCGTGGTGACAAAAGGAGACTGCCTGCCACTGTCCGTTCCAACCGATCCATTGATGAAGAAGTTGTATGCAGCATTGGCCTCGTTCTCAACCCGTGCAACCGTCGCAAACAAATTGGTACGCTTCGACAGATTGTAGAAACCAGTCAGTTGATAGTATTGAGCGCCAGAATCGTTATCGGTACTGCCATTCCATTGTTTGATATCGTTGGCCTTGGCGTAGGTGGCAAACATATCAAAGGCATCCGAGAACTTATAGCTGGTGCTGAGTACCCAGGTTTCACGGCTGGCATCACTGACAATTTGTGGGTTGCCAGTCAAGCGACTCAGGTTTTGGACGGCCTGAGCAAAGTTGGCATTGTATTTGTTGACCTGCCGCTCAAACACCATGCCGATGCGGAACGCCTGGCTCAGGTTGGCACCCAGGGAAAACTTGACGCCATAAGCCTTGTCGATGATGCCGCCCGCCACCAACGGCACCGGGTCCTTTTCCTGCATGAAGGCCAGACTGGTGAACAACCAACCCGGGAAATACGCCACAGTGACCTCAGTGGCTTGTGGTCTGACTTCACGCCCGCCGGTCAGGCGATTCAAGCCGCCAGCAATCTGGGCCAAGCCATTGGCGCCGGTATCTTCCAGGTTGTATTTGCCTTTGGACTCAGGGGCGGTCGCAGCCACCAGTGCGGACAACCCTTTGAAATTCGGTGTGCGGTATTGCACAACATTGCTGGCTCGGTTGCCGACGTTGTAAAACGGTACAGCAAAGCTCGACAAGGCACCCAGCGGGTTGGTCGGCAGCGCAGCGGTATTGGGCAGGAAGCCCGCAGCCGCACCACCAGAGTTGAATGCATAACCGAGAACAGCCAACGCTGTGGAGTTATTGCCAGACCGCAATAAGTGCAATTCATTGGGCACATGTTTGTCAAAGTACATGTCCAGGCGACCAGCCTGGATCGTGCCGAAACGCCCTTTCAAGCCCACAAAGGACTGGCGGGTACCGATCGTTGCCTGCCCAGAGGCTGGCTTGGACACATCAGAGAATGCACAACCAACATAGCCGCAACCATCGTCAGGTTTGATGGCGGATTCAATCTGAAAGAATGCGGACATGCCATCCCCGAGATCTTCTTGCCCCTTGATCCCCAGGTGAGACAACGCATCGGTCACACGGGTACGGCTTGGAATATCTTTTTGCCCATTTGCCAACAAGGCATTGATGGGTGTGTTGTAAGGTGAATTTGCGTCATATTGCGTTGCGCCTTTGGCTTGAACTTGCTCCAACCCCATCGCGACGTGACCATACACGGTCACTGAATCCGCAGCAAATGCCACAGGCATTGCCAATGCAAGGCTGACTGCCAGCACGGAACGCTTGATTTGCATAATGTGTCTCCCTGTTGATGTCTGGATGATGCCAGCACATACGTTTTCATAGACCCAATTCGGGTTTCTACTGATTGTGCCAAGCGCCACGGAAAGGTGACAAGTGCTTTTACTCTGATCAGTCTAGTTCACTTGCACGCATGTTGCGAATATGCAACCAGCAATGGAAAACGGGTGCCCGAAGGCACCCGTTTCTTGTAGGACGTACTAAGTCAGACTTAGAACTTGTGACGCAGACCTACGCCAAAGGCTTGTGGGTCTTGGCCAGCTTTCACGCCCAGCGAGTTGGTGTCGAAGTCAAATGCTGCATTCTTCTGGTTGTCGATCTTGGTGAAGAACGCCATTGCTTCGGTGCGCTTGGAGAACGCATAACCCGCGCCGATCATGAATTGCTTAGCGCCAGTGTCATCAGTCGTTTCGAACGAAGCAGACTTCAGCTTACGCGCTTCTACGTATGCTGCACGCAGTTGTACTGCGCCGATGTCGTAAGTAGCGCCCAGCATCCAGCTGTCACGCTTGCGCTTAAAGGAAGAATTGGCGCCAGCTGCAGGCCGCTTCTCTTCAGTGTGCTCAAGCGCGGTGGTGATCTTGGCTGGGCCGAACTTGACTGCAGCAAAGCCAATAAACGCATCAGCCTTAACATCGGCACCAACGCGCTGCTTTACTGTTGTGCCATTAACAGTAGATTCCTTAATACCTACGAAATCCAAACCAGCATCTTCATGGTGCACATAACCGATGCCACCTTCAAACATATTCCCCTTGAAGACTGCATTTGCAGACCACAGGCTGGTATCAATTGCCTTGTCTGTAGCATTTGCAGGCTCTTTGTTTTCAGCGGTAGCATACATCACCGATGCAGTGAATCCGCCCATGCTGGGGCTTTCATACCAAACTGCATTGTCGGCGCGCCGGTCAGCACGGTGCATCAGACCCTTCGCACCGTTGATGTCTGCGGAACCCACCATACCGGAGGTCAAATCGCCGGTCAGCTTGTAAGGTGTGTCGTGACGACCCAGCTTTACGGCACCGAAGCCGCCAGCCAAGCCGATGAAAGAGTTACGGGAAGCGAAGGTGCCGCTGGTGCCATCATCCAGTTTGACAGCCTGTTCAACCTGCCAAACTGCCTTCATGCCACCACCCAGCTCTTCCTGGCCCTTGAAGCCCAGGCGAGAGGTCCAGTCAGCAACGCGCGTTTTGGAGATCGAAGCAGCGGTATCGGTCGAATTCGCCTTGATTTGCTCCAAGCCCACACGAGCCTGACCGTACAGGGTAACGCTGTTCTCAGCCATGACAGCAGGGGCAGCAACTGCGCCAGCAACTGCGAGGGCGATCAATTTCTTGTTCATTCGATGCTCCTTGATATTTTCTATCTTAGTTGGCAGCCGTGTCTCAGCACGGCCAGCTCCCTAGAGGGAAACTTGATATTCATTTTGCCAAATGGTTTAAAAAAACGGCAAGCTTGCACGCGGCTTCCGACGAATTTATCCGCGCCCGCGTTGCATTTTCGCAACACTCTGCCGACATATTGTCTTATCCATGCATTACAGGGCGATGACAACATGCGCTCAAGCGGATCATCAGAAGAATAGCCTTGCCAGCTCCTGTCCAGGCGATGGGGCGCGCATGAATGCCTCACCGACCAAAAAGGTGTGGACGGCATGTGTGCGCATCTGTAGCACATCAGCTGGCGTCAAGATGCCGCTTTCTGTCACCACGATCCGATCGGATCCGATCTTGGGCAACAGCGCCAGGGTAGCGTCCAATGACACTTCGAAAGTACGTAGATTGCGGTTGTTGACGCCAATGAGCGGGGTTTGCAGTTGCAATGCGGCTTGCAATTCCATCTCATCATGCACTTCAACCAACACGGCCATGCCCAGCGATGCTGCGACCTGTTCGAAGTGTTGCATGGTGGGCAGATCCAGGGCGGCGGCAATCAGTAGAATGCAATCAGCCCCCATTGCCCGCGCTTCGACCACTTGGTATTCGTCCACCAGGAAGTCCTTGCGCAACACGGGCAGGTTACACGCGGCCCGTGCGGCTTGCAGGTAACTGACATCGCCTTGAAAGAACTGACGATCAGTCAACACTGACAGACAGGCCGCACCATGCTCAGCATAGCTGCCGGCGATCTCCGCTGGCTGAAAATCCGGTCGGATCACCCCTTTGCTGGGGCTGGCTTTTTTGATTTCAGCGATGACAGCGGGCAGGCCTTGCTGCAATTTTTGGCGGATCGCACCGACAAAATCCCTGGCGGGTGCTTGCGCCAAAGCCTGCTCACGCAGTTGTTCAAGTGATTTAGCAGCACGCGCAGCGGCTACTTCCTGGTGTTTGACCTTCAGGATGGTATTCAGGATGTCCGACATGGGATTTCAAAATCCGGGCGACAAAAAAGAGGCCCTATTGTAGTGACGCAACGCAGCAGGCTCAACCATCCGATTACGGTGGCATGAAGCGCCCCCGCATGCAAACAGGGTCTGACAGGGGCATGGATAGATGCCATCAAGGCATCGCTTGCAATTTCAGGCATAGCGGCGCTAAATAGCATTGGCAGTCACCCAATGTTTCAACCTGCGGTTCCGGCCCATCAGGCCGCTGACGTCAAGATGGAAAACAAGAACGATTCCCGAGGAGACGACCCCATGCAGGACATGCTGCAGCAGGAGCAGGCTGTACCCAGTTTTCCCACGATCCGCAATGTTCCGATCCAGGCCGCGTTCAGGTGGCTGCACCTCGCCCTCCGGGACATACGCCGTGCGCCTTTCCCCTGTTTGTTCTATGGGGTCGTGTTCAGCCTGATGGGGCTGTTGTTGCATTGGATGTTTGTTGCCGCCCCACATCAGACCATCACCTTGGCAACCGGCTTCATGTTGGTCGGCCCCTTTCTGGCGATGGGTCTGTATGAAACCAGCCGGCGGCTGGAGGCCCACGAACAGGTTTCCTTGCTGACGACGCTGACGGCGTGGCGCAACAATCTGTCTGGAATCGGCTTGTTTGCCATGATCCTGGCGTTGATGTTTGCAGGCTGGATGCGGGTGTCAGTGGTGGTCTTCGCTCTCTTCTACACAGATCAGATCCCCACGCTGGACAGTATGTTATCGACGACTTTTTTTACTGAGGACAATCTGTCTTTTCTGCTGGTGTATTTCAGCAGCGGTTTCATCTTTGCCCTGCTGGTGTTCGCCATCAGCGTGGTATCCATCCCCATGCTGCTCGACCGCGATGGAGACACCTTGATCGCCATCTTCACCAGTAGCCTGGCGATGTGGCGCAACCCAGCGGCCATGACCGTTTGGGGGCTGATCGTGGTCAGCGCTTGCCTCATCGGGTTTCTGACCTACTACATCGGCCTGATCATCACCATGCCGATCATCGGCTTGGCCAGCTGGCACGCTTATCGGGACTTGGTTGATCAGTTGTGATCGCCAGGCCGGGCTGGACATGGCGCAGCCCCGCTGATGCGGGGCCTGAATTTAGCTCAATGCTCTTGCAATCGGGGCCTGAGCAGGATTTCGCTGACATCGACATGGTCGGGCTGTGAAATGGCGAACATGATGGCTGAGGCAACGTCTTCTGGCCTGAGGATTTCAGCATCCGGCCCCCATACCCCACCCTTGGATGTGACCTCTTCCCGGATCGGATCGACACGGATGCTCTTCGGCAGCTCGGTTGCCACCGCGCCGGGTTGGATATCTGTCACCCTTACCCCATAGTGCAGCGCCTCTTTGCGTAACGCATCTGACACGGCCCGAAGCCCTGCTTTGCTTGCACAGAACACGGCTGCAGAGGCAAACGTGACCGTGGCCGCCACCGAGCTCAGGTTGATGATGTGGCCACGCTTACGCTCTTTCATGCCAGGCAATACTGCCGCCATGGCATACAGCGCACCTTTCAGGTTGACATCGATGATCCGCTCCCACTCATCGACCCGCACCATGTGCATTGGTGACAGCGGCATGACGCCCGCGTTATTGATCAGGATATCGACCCCACCCAAGGTGGCCAGCTCTTTACCCAATGCCTCCATGGCTGCCCGGTCCGATACATCCACCGGGCGGGTCAACGCCTTCCCACCTGCCTGAGCCACCTCTTGCGCCAGGCTGTCCAGCAGGTTTTCCCGGCGTGCCGTCAGAACGAGTTCCGCCCCGCTGTCAGCAAGCGCACGCGTAGTCGCGGCACCGATTCCGCTTGATGCGCCTGTAATCCATATCCGCTTGCCTTGCAACATCTTTACCAGATCTCCCTGTTTGTCACCTGTGCTACGCCTATCAGGTTCAGTTGCCATGATTTTCAGCCTGCGTCGAATCGCATATCAGAGCCCCTGCGAGGGAGCGTGGCGGACTCATGACCCAGACCCACAGTTTCCGACCTATCGCTTGCTCGGTGATACTTGATTGGTGGGCATTCTATTACAAACCATCGGTACGATCAGCGTTTGCTTCCACTACTGATGACGATGAGTGGCATCTGTGAAGAGGCGGTTTGTATTGCAACCGGGGGCGAACACCTTTACCGGATGCACGCCCCCGCCATTCAGCTTACTTTTTCTTGAAAGGCTCTGCCTTTACCGGCTCACCTTTGCGATTACACATTGGCGGGTTGGTCATGCCAAGCGTCAGCAGGTTGCCACCATTGATCAAACAAGTGAATTCCTTGCCATCCTTGGTTTTCAAATTGACATAGGTGTCGGTGCCGTCCACCCGCTTGTTCAGCAGCGTCAGTTCATTGGGTTGATAACCCAATACCCCTGCGGATTTGGACTTGATGTCATCATCTGACAGCATATTGGTCTTCCCCGCTACGGCAGCACAACCAGCCAATGCGGCAGCCATCACCATCACACCCAATCTTACCGAGAACGTGTACATCAACTATCCTTTCCACTGACTTCAAGTCAACCAAAATCACAATCCACCCTACTGGTACTCGATACCCTGGTGGTGCTCATATGAGGTGGGGACAGCGTCATGAGCGGCCACTCACCCCGGGCTCTCAAAAGATAGCACACTTATGACATACTGATCCGCCCCGCGCTTTGATCACACCTGCGGTACAGCGCTCTTCTATACAAGATAAGGACTCATGCTGGAATGACTTGCAAGATTGTATTTCTTGATCGTGGCAGCCTGCCTGCCACCCTCCGCGCGCCCCGGTTTGCCCATGAATGGCAGGACTACCCACAGACATCGCCCGATCAGGTCACAGCCCGCTTGCAAGGGGCACAGATCGCCATCACCAACAAGGTGCCGATCACCCGCGCCATGTTGCAGGCTTTACCGGATCTACAGCTGATCGCAGTAGCGGCAACCGGTGTCAACCCAATCGATCTGGCGGCCTGCCGGGATCACGGCGTCAGCGTCTGCAATATCCGCGACTACGCCCGGCATACCGTGCCAGAACATGTGATGATGCTGATCCTGGCGCTGTCGCGGAATCTGCTGGCCTATCGGCAATCAGTTGATGCGGGCGAATGGCAGCAGTCGTCCCAGTTCTGTCTGTTCCAGCACCCGGTGCGGGACCTGGCGGACATGACCATCGGCATCTTTGGCAAGGGCTCACTGGGTGAAGGGGTCGCCAGACTGGCACAGGCATTTGGCATGCAGGTCTTGTTTGCCGAACGTAAAGGCGAGGCCCACACTCGACCCGGCTACATACCATTTGACGAGGTGCTGGCACAGGCCGATGTGATTTCGCTACATTTGCCCGCGTGTGATGCCACGCAGCACACTTTGTCCCATCGTGAATTTGCGCTGATGAAGCGTGACGCGCTAGTGATCAACACTGCACGGGGCAGCCTGGTCGATGAATTCGCGCTGGCTGAGGCGCTCAGCCAGCATCGGATCGGTGGCGCAGGGCTGGATGTCATCAGCCAGGAGCCGCCTCGGGACAGCAATCCACTGCTCGATCTCAGGCACCCCAACCTGATCATCACCCCGCATTGCGCCTGGCTGGGCTCTGGTGCGCTCGCGGAGCTGAGCGGACAGCTGATCGGCAACATTGAATCATTTGTCGCAGGCCAGCCACACAATCTGGTGACATAAGACGGCCCGCTCACGAAGACGAGGCAGTCGCTACGATCCACAATCATCAGAGCAGGTGCTGGGCAAAGGACTCTCCGACATGAATCAAGTGAAATACTGCCGCAGGTGATCGATCAACATCCTGACTTTGACCGGCACCTGCCGCACCGCTGGGTAAACAACATAGATCCCACCCATCGGCAGCTGCCATGTTGGCACCAGATGGATCAGCGTGCCCCGTGCAATGTCATCGGCCAACATATAGTCAGGTAGGACGACACCACCCAGGCCAGCCCGCGCCATTTCCAGAAGCACCCCTGTCGAATTGGCGCGGAATACAGATTTGAGCCTGACGGCACAAACCTGCCCCGTCTGCCCAGTAAAACGCCAGGACAAGGGTGCACGAAGCGCGGTCAGCGCCAGCCAAGGCATATCGGCCAGTGCTTCCGGTGCCGTGGGTCTGCCCACGCGCTGTACCAGATCGGGCGACGCGACTGGAACCTGCGCAAACTGCCCCAACCGTGCCGCACGTAGATTGGAATCCGCCAACGCCCCCATCCGCAGTGCCAAATCGACGCCCTCGGCAACCAGATCAATTTGCTGGTCGGTTGCCAGCAGCTCCAGCTGTAAGTCCGGATGTTTCAGCGCAAATCGAGCCAGAACCGGTGCAAGCACTCGTGCTGCGTAATCCGATGGGGCAGTGATTTTCAGGCGCCCTCGCAACACGGCTGTTCCGCTACCAATATCGGATACCGCATCCAACAATGCACTCAGCAACGGCTCGCATTGTGAAAGGAGCGTCTCACCCGCCTCTGTCAATGTGACACGTCGGGTGGTACGGGCAAACAACGCAACACCCAATTCCGCTTCAAGCTGTGCGATCTGCTGGCTGACCATCGATTTTGCGACGCCAAGTCGATCAGCTGCTGCGGTGAACCCGCCAGCCTGTGCCACATTCACAAACAATGCCAGCCTGTTGATATCCGGTCGCATATGCAATGCTCAATTGTTCTGCTTTAGAGAACAGTAAAAACCATTTCAGACAGTTTATCAGATCAATATTGACTGGGAAGATACGCCCATCACCAACACCAGACAATTGAGGACACCATGAAAATCGCACTGATTGGCGCAACAGGTTTTGTCGGCCAAGCCATTCTGGAGGAAGCACTGGCACGAGGCCACCACATCACCGCCATCGCCCGTACCACCAGCAAACTCCCCACACACGCTCAACTGCGTGCCGTTCAACAAGATGTGTTCAACACCGCCACACTGACATCGCTACTGGCGGGACATGATGGGGTGATCAATGCTTATAACGGCGGCTGGGGAAACCCCAATATTTACCTAGATGGTGTGAAAGCGCACACCAGCATCATTCAGGCGGCAACCGAAGCCCAGATCGGTTACTTCCTGCAAGTGGGTGGCGCAGGCAGCATGGAAATCGCACCCGGGCACGATCTGATCGACACACCAGAATTCCCGGCTGAGTACAGACAAGGTGCGCTTGCTACGCGTGAGGCGTATCGCCTGCTCAAGCGGCAATCGACGCTGCCTTGGACATTTCTGGCGCCCGCCCCGCTGCTGCAGCCCGGCGAACGCACCGGACAATATGAGACGACGATCGACCGCTCACCGCTGCTGATCACCGCAAACCCCACCATCAGCACGGCAGACTATGCATTGGCGGTGCTTGATGAAATCGAGTCACACCAGCATCGCCAGCAACGCTTCAGCGCCTATTGCTGAACGCCGCCCGCATTGACGCCGAGCGCATGAAACCGTCCGGCAGCCCAAAACAACACGAACATCGAGCCTGGCAAATTGCCAGGCTCTGTTTTTCACCGATCACCAACCGAGGGGCGATCAATATGCCCAAGGGCACGGTCAGGTGCGACCATATCGCGAACGCGCTGCTTCAGAAGTTTGATATCGGGAAAGCCTTGCTCAGCTTTACGATCCCAGATCAGCGTGGAATCGACGGCAATCTGGAACACCCCCCCTGTGCCAGGCACCAGCGTCACGCCGCCCAGCTCCATGTCAAAGGTGGTCAACAGCTCCTGCGCCATCCACGCAGCCCGCAGCAGCCAATGGCACTGCGTGCAATATTCGATTCGAACGATTGGTTTCATGGTGTTGATGAGGGGTTGGAAAAATGCGCCACAAGCACGGTGGCATCCCGTTGCCCGGCCAAGTCGACCACGATCTCAGGCACCCGCTGCTGCAGCGCCTGACGCAGCCAAGGCCGACAACGCCCGCACTGCAGCCCTGCCCCGGTCAGCAGCATGACACAATCCACATCGCCATCCCATTCCAGGGCCACTTGCAACAGCTCTGCAAATGTACGCTGACGGCACACGCAACGGTCAATGATCAGCACGGACATGCGCCCACCATCGCTGCAGCCGCTGCCACCAGCCCAGCGGCTGAGCAGATGGAGCAGCTCGCTGGTCAACGGCCAAGCTTTTCAATGTTGCCTCGTGGATCTGCCGCATGGTCAAGCCACCAGGCCCGGTCAACGTATCGGGAGCAGCAGGTGGTACGGGAGGAAGATCAGGTTGCATACACTCGCCCTCGATCCATTGATATGTCAAAGACAGAGATGGCCTTGATTGTACGCCCACCGATGGAAATACACAGCATACCCGCCCGCCAAACATCGCGTTGTCACGTCCGGACGAACAGCGATTTCAGGCGGGCATCGTTCCTGTTACAGGAGGGACTGACGGGAAACCCAGATGATCAACGCTGTGCGTTGATATAGGCATTGCCGTGATAAGCCGCTGATGCCATACCCAGCACCGAGCGGAAGGTGACTTCAAATAAATAGCCTAATGGCTTGATTGAAACGACTTCAAAATCAACAGTAGCGCCATTGCGCTCATCCAAAACATGGTCCCCTGGACGGAGTTCTTTTACTTTCATGGTCTTTCCTTTACTCATCTATTTCTGTGTTGTTGCACTCCACAAACTGTATTGACAAACGTGATCGCAACTTGGACAACATGCCGATTGATTTGACATGTCAGATAAAAACAGCGCCCCCTTCCAGCCACGGCCCCATATCGATACCAGGGCAGGATTGTCCGAGGCGCTACAGCACCTGAACATAGGCCAGAAATGTGACACTTTCGTTCAAATTAACGCGGTATTTTGATTAGAGCAAGGCCTAAAAAACATAGCCAACTGCAGATATTCGATATATCAAGCAGGCGCTCCAAAGCAAATACAGATAAAACAAATCACTAGTCGCAATCAAAAACGACATGCGCAAATAAGCGCATATGAGTGATATTGGAAAAGCGACCGGCAATGTATCTGGCAGCCTGTTCACAGCCAAGTGAAAAAGCTGACTATTCGATCAGTGCAAACCAACTTGGTACGAATGCGAAACGCATTTCGAAGAACCCTTCCATCGACGGGAAGGTAGCCTGAAAGGCAAGACGGGCTTGAAACTGAAGGATACCGCTCAACTGAACCGACGCATGATCCATGCGTAACAAGCTGGTGATCATACAGATCATCTGTATAAAACACCAGCTTTTTTTACCGCCCCCAACCAGACCGGATCAGGTCGGGGGCGGTCATGGTCAGCGCTTCAGCTTGGCAAACGCTGCCGCCATGGCTGACTGGGTTGATCCTGCATCTCGGTTGACACGATTGACGGCCTGCTTGTCACGCTGGCTGGCAGGTGCCCGGCTGATTTCACCGGTGGCATGGGACTTGGCCTGATCATTGAGCCGCATGGTCAGTGCTATGCGCTTCCGTTTGGCATCCACCTCCAGCACTTTCACCTTGACTACATCACCGGCCTTGACCACCTCACGCGGGTCTTTGACGAATTTGTCGGATAGCGCGGAGATATGCACCAAGCCATCCTGGTGCACGCCAATATCCACGAATGCGCCGAAATTGGTGACATTGGTTACCACGCCTTCCAGAATCATGTCCGGCTGCAGGTCGCTGATCTCCTCCACACCTTCTTTGAATTCAGCAGTCTTGAATTCCGGCCTGGGGTCGCGCCCTGGTTTGTCCAACTCGGTCAGGATGTCCTTGATGGTCGGCACGCCGAATTGCGCATCGGTGAAATCACCTGGGTTGAGTTTCTTCAGGAAGGCACTATCACCGATCAGACTGTCAATCTGGCGCCCACACTGCGCCATGATGCGCTCCACCACCGGGTATGCTTCCGGGTGCACTGCAGAGCGATCCAATGGGTTGTCGCCCGCCATGACGCGCAGAAAGCCCGCTGCCTGTTCGAAGGTCTTTTCCCCCAGGCGCGGTACCTTCTTAAGCTCGCTACGGTTACGGAAGGCGCCATTCGCATCGCGATAGGCCACGATGCTGTTGGCCAGGCTGGTGGTCAGCCCGGATACACGTGTCAGCAATGGCACTGAGGCGGTGTTGACATCCACACCAACTGCGTTCACGCAATCCTCTACCACCGCACCCAATGTGCGGGCCAGCTCCCCTTGATTCACGTCATGTTGGTATTGCCCGACACCGATGGATTTCGGGTCGATCTTGACCAACTCGGCCAGCGGGTCTTGCAGGCGCCGGGCAATCGACACCGCACCACGCAGGCTCACATCCAGCTCGGGGAATTCACGTGCCGCCAGCTCTGATGCCGAGTAAACCGAGGCCCCTGCCTCAGACACCACCAGTTTCTGCAGCTTCAGCTCTGGGTGACGCTTCAGCAGATCCAGCACCAGCTTGTCCGTCTCTCGGCTGGCGGTGCCATTGCCGATGCTGATCAGCTCGGCGCGGTGTTTGGCTGCCAGCGCGGCGATGATGGCAACCGACTGGTCCCAATCGTTGCGCGGCGCATGCGGGTAGATGGTCGTGGTATCGACCAGTTTGCCAGTCTTGTCCACCACGGCCACTTTCACGCCTGTGCGCAAACCAGGGTCGAGGCCAATGGTGGTCTTGGGGCCGGCAGGCGCGGCCAGCAGCAGGTCTTTCAAATTGGCCGAGAACACCTTGATGGCTTCGGCTTCGGCGGCTTCACGCAGCTGGTTCATCAGCTCCAGCTCCAGATGCAGGAAGATCTTCACCCGCCACGCCATGCGCACGGTATCCAGCAACCAGCGGTCAGCCGCGCGGCCCATGTCCTTGATGCTGAAACGGCTGGCCACCATCGCCTCGCACGCATTCGGCGTGGCCGAGCGAGGGGTGTTCGGGTCTTCATCGGCCAAGCGCAGGGTGACGTTCAGCACACTTTCATTGCGGCCACGGAACAAAGCCAGCGCACGGTGTGAGGGGATCGCCTTTAGCGGCTCGTTGTAATCGAAATAATCGGCAAACTTGGCCCCTTCCTCCTGCTTGCCCTCTGCCACTGCGGACCACACCACGCCCTGTTGCCACAGGTGCTCACGCAGGCTGCCCAGCAGCTCGGCATCCTCAGCGAACTGCTCCATCAGGATCTGGCGTGCGCCATCCAGCGCCGCTTTGCTGTCAGCCACACCCTTGTCGGCATCCACATATTGGCTGGCCAGGGCGTCCGGCTCCTGGGTCGGATCAGCCAGCAGACCATCTGCCAAGGGCTGCAGGCCAGCCTCACGGGCAATTTGTGCCTTGGTACGGCGCTTGGGCTTATAAGGCAGGTACAAGTCCTCCAGGCGGGTCTTGTTGTCGGCCAACAGGATTTCATGACGTAATTCATCTGTCAGCTTGCCTTGCTCTTCGATCGAATTGATCACTGTCTCACGGCGTTCCTCCAGCTCACGCATGTAGCGCAACCGTTCTTCGAGCGTGCGCAACTGTGTGTCATCCAGGCCGCCAGTCACCTCTTTACGGTAACGTGCGATGAAGGGCACGGTCGCGCCTTCGTCCAATAACTGAATGGCCGCAGCCACCTGTACTTCTCGTGCGCTGAGCTCATCAGCCAATCGCTGGGGAATGCTTTTCAACATGTGGGAATCACGCTAAACAAAATGACGGGAGGTGCGAACTTTGCGCAATGCAGCTTAAAAAAGCAAGCCGCCCGCCATTCGCCCGTGGTATTCGATGGGTTGTCCTCAGCCCATCACGCCAAGGCTGCTTGCACACGCCAGTACAGCCCGAATGACACGTCATAACAGGGTGGAGAGTAACGCGATTGCACCCTCAGTCTGACCGACAGGCCTTGCTCCGTGGAAATCCCCCAGGTCAGGCACGCATTATGTAGCTCGTCCAACGAGTAGGCCAGCCATTGATTCGGGCGAGCGGGTGTATAGAGGACGCCCATTTCGCACGGGATGGATTTGCCGTCCTCAAGCTGGCGTATGAATCGCCATTGCCCTTCATGACGCTCAGCAAGCCATTGCTCCATCGGCTCATGCGCCCTCAAGCGAAACTGATGGTAGAACCCTTGTGTCATCCAACATGAGTTATATCCCGCTTCACCCGTTATGATCTTCAGCGGCTCATCAAGTTGCTGTTGTAGCAAGCGATCCTCGTCTAGCGCCATCTGATGGTGAGGCGAGAAGCGAACGCCATTATCAAGCACATGCAGAGCAGACCAATCCAACAGCTGCGCCAGATCTGCACTTTTGTACCGACCTCCGCCATTTGCCGCTTCCAAACCCGGGCGGATGAACACCGGGCCATCCTGTTGTTGCCCTACCCAGTTCCGATTGAACTGCAAGATCGCTACATTGGGGTGCTGCACCGAGACAAGCCGATGCCGATTCACCCGACCAGCCGTTTGAATGACGGAGTGCAGGCTGGATGGCTCGATGACGGCCCAATCGAAATCGTGGTCACGGCCAATCTCCTCAACCGGGGTGGCCACCACAATAAAGGGGATGCTGGCATACTTGCTGCCAGCAACTTTCATCCTGATCTCCTCATCCTCCTCGATATGGCGCTGCCCATGACTTCGCCGCAACAAGGTGTCGAGCCGGTGCTCCTTCAAATGACGTTGGATCAAAAAGTCCTGTGCGTGGTAACAAGCCACAAAAGCATGCGGCAATTTGCCTGCCAGGAAATCCGCAACCATGATTGCCGTCCGGATATTGGCCACCCTGACCAACCCAAATGATATCTGGCGATTGCAGGGCCGGAATGTCCAGGCATGATGATCATGGAGTCTCTGCGCACCCTCCTGAATCGAATCCAACCATGCAGATTCCGAGCGCTCCTTCACCTCCAATAAGGTGGGACGCCGATAGGCAATCGTGGGCAAAGCTGCCCTTAGCTGACCCAGACAATCCTGATAGGCTGCCTCAAAGGGCACATTGGCCTGCATGACATGAGGCGGCAACAAATCATTGACAACGACGGTATGCGATGGCTCACCTATCCCCTGCCACTTTTGCCGTTGTGTGAATCCAGCTTGAAAGGCCCGATGAATGCTGTTTGCAACCGGCAACGATAAAGTTGCAGATGCACAAATCACACTCCTGCCCAGCATAGCCGTCACCTGGATCAACCCCAGAATGGCGATCAACTGTATAGGGGTATAACTGTCGATTTCATCCAAAATCAAATCGCTATCGATCAACCGCAATAATGGGATGATGTGGCGCGCTTGCAATCCAGGCGACATCGCCCCGATCAGAAAATCGACGGTGGACACAAGAATAGGGCTGCCCAACAACGCAGGCAGCCTAGGATAGGTCCGTTCCAACCCTTCCAGCCACGCGGGCAATTCCACCATATCGCCAGTCACCCAATAGTCCCATTGCGGTTCATCGGCCTGTCCACCATCCGGGGCCAATGCAGAGGCGCTGGCCTGCTCGTGTAAACGCGCAACGACCTGCTCACCGATCAAAACCGATAATTCATCGTCCTCAAGCTGCCAAGTCCGTTTCAAGCTAGCGCCCGTCTGCAAGGTCAAGGTCCGCAGATTGAGCGCATAGGCCAGACGAGGGCGCGGTGAAAACGCACACGCCATTTTGGCATTGACCAAGGTCTTGCCCGCACCCGTCCGTGCCATATTAAACACCAACACCGGCTGTTGCGAAGACTGTCGGATAGACTGGATACACCGCACTGCTTCATTCTGCCAAGCGAACCGACCACTCGTCGGGGCGGGCGTCAGTATGCGCTCTATTGCGTCTGGCTGCAGACCAGGCAAAGACAACCGTGCCAGATTCAGCGCCATTTTCCCAGCCAAGTCGCCCACCGCCTGCAGATGCCAGCCCAATGGTTGGTTTGCGATACGTCTCTTATCGACATGACGGGTATTAGCCAACAAAACAGGCTGGCGCGGCGGCAGACCAGGATAGGATTGTGATGAAACGGCATGATCCGCAAGAATCAAAGCAGCCCGCGTGAGCAGGGACAGAATCCGCTCTGCCCCAGCCACGGATTGCGCAGCAAAGTGCGTTTGCAGGCGCTGCTGCAAGCGAGCCAGCCGATGCACGATATCAGCAGGCAAAGGGGCTGCTTCCTTCACATGGCGTTCTTGATGGCAATGCTCGGAAGCATCCGGACGGGCCACTGACGAATTCCGTGGGCCAAATAGGCGATGATGCGTGGCAACGGAAAAATCCAATACATCGTCAACAGACCGCAACCCATCACAAAAGAATCGGGGCTCCTCACAGACCCGGTTTGGCTTGGCCAGTACCGTCCACGCCTGGTCAAGAGGAATACCCGTGCGCAACAACTGCAATAGCCGCATCGACACCCATTCATGACGAATCGGATCTCCAGGCGGCTCCTTACCCGCAATGGCGGCCCACAGCTTGGCCTGAAATGTGTCGATCACCTTCCCCAAATCATGTGCCACCCCGGCTGTAGCTGCCAGCAGGCATAAGCCGCGAACACTTGGATGAACGGGCAGGCGACGACGTTGTGTCGAGCCAATCGGAAAGTGGCCCTCCGGCCCGAACGGTTTGCTTGACCCCACAATCCAGAGCAGCTTCATGCGATTGTGGCCATCATTCCGGTAACAGGCCACTGCGGTATGTCGGCTGGCAACACGTTTCAGCAACCACCACAACGTCTGCAATCCTTCGTGAGTGATGGGGGTCATCCAGCTTCTGGTACCGGTTCGGATCGCGTAGGCGTCCAAAATGGTACGCGTCCGTTTCAGGGCTCGTTTCTCACACGCAGAAATCAAGGAAATGTACATGTATACTGGCAGTGGAGTGATTTGCCACGGTATCGTGGTTGAGAAGATTTTAGGCTAAGACCTAAACATGATATTAGGCCGCCGAGCAGGCGGAAATTACTCAAGGCGCATAGACTGCGCCTTATTTCTTATACCATCTCTTGCTGCACCACCCAACAAGTTGCCAATCTACGTATAAACCGATTGTCATACTTTGTTGACATCCCCCCCCGGCCCCTTAGAATTTCGTGGAATGCTTCGTGTTCATAATATGCTTTTGTTCAAATAACTAAATTATGTGCACCATTTTAGGCTAGGACATGAAAAACACTCTACCCAAGCGATTTGAGCTTCTGCCACCGGAGCAGTATTTGCCCGTCGGACTACAACTGGTTCACTTCTCAGCCAAGCTGACCAATAGCAAGGTGCGAGCATGCGGGGTAAGGCTGGCACCGGATGCCAACCGAACCTCCTACCCCTATGTCTATGTAAGAAATTTGATCAACCAAGGGGTAGACCTTGATCTGGATTACCTTGCCAAATCCGACAAGGCCGCAGCCATCGTCAAACATCTACACGCAGCCAAGCACGACCCAGCCCCAGTGATGACTGACGACGAACGTCGCCATCTGTTGGAGATCATGGACTCGATCAAGCAAACGAAAGCCGAAATACACACCAGCACTGTATCGCTCCGTACCAAGCAGATCCTCATTCCCAAGGGTCAAGGGTATGTAGCGCTGTCTCCTCTTGGATCGAACGGCTTGGGGCGGCTACTGAACACACGTGTGACACAACACAACCAAATGGTGAAAAAAGGTGATAAATCATCTGACAAGCCGACCAAGCTGCGATACCTACAAACCGCCGTCTTTGGAATCGGCGGCAGCCATCCAATCAACGTCGGGTCACTGGCCCAGGATCTACGACGACCACTTGTCTTCCATGGCCCCCGAGAGCAACCCGATGTCAAACGTGCCATAGCCCTGTATTACCAGGGCAGTCGCATCGTGCTGCCACGCCCGCTGCTGATGCAGTATTTGACTTGGCTCAATCAAGAAGGGAGAGGTCATACAGATATGCGTACACGACTGCAGGAGTTGGCCTACATCCATGCCTTGGTGCGGGCCGTGCTGTGGCGTGCAGAGCAAGATCTACGATGCCTACAGGAACATGACAGCAGCCTGCCCAAGCACACAAATGGCCCAGTGGCGGAAACAGCGCCCCGCCTGGCTCGTGGGCTTACCCTGCCCGCATGCCGGACGGCGGAATGGAAATATGAATTCGCTTGGACAGTGGCCAACCAGATCGCGGAAACCAACTTTGGCAAAGGTCAGCCGGGGTTCAACTTCGATGGCGCAGCGCGCCAGACACTCTGCACTATGATCCGGGGGATGCTATGAGTTTTCTATTTCTACTATTGCCCCGTGTGGTGGTCAAGCACGCCAACGCCCTGGCCGGACAATACCTGATCAACACTGCACCGGTCATGGCGATGAATCTGTTTGCCCATGCGCTGTGTTGCGAAACAGATTGTACTTTGAAAGCGGTGGCCATCCTTCATCACGATGCCTATCTGGAAGGTGAGTCAGGCAGCCCCTTTTTCGGCCTGCACCCACACCAGCGGCGCGGTGCAGTTCTGGTGGACAAAGCAGACTATTCACGCACCAACAAGCACGCGCTGTCGCTGCAACCAACCGCCACCATGAATCTGACCGTTTCGCTGCTGCTAGAAATCACAGGTGCGGTCAACCTGCCGAAAGTGGAACGATTTCTGCTGCAAGGTGGCCGTATTGCAGGCGGTTGTATCGAGCAGGTCGGTGAGATCGAACTGGTTCCCGACTTGGCTCAGCTGACTTTGCCCAATGGCTACTGGGTGATCGAGCGGCAAGATCTGATGCAGGTTTGCGACAACCCTGTCGATGCACTGTTTGCCGCCATCGGCAAAACGACGCCAAACCAAGCAGACAGCCCACCAGCCCAGCAAGCCACAACCGAGACGGATCAAGAACACAGCCCAGCAGATGGGGACACACCCGATGCGCCAGCCGCCACCTCAGCAGCCAAACTTCCCGACAGCTGGCTCATCCCCACCATACTTGGTTACTCCACCTTGACCCCATTCGAGAAACGTCCGGGTACCAGGTTGGCCCCTCGTGGCGAGAGCCGCCACGCCGAGTGGCCGTTGCACGCCTACTGCGAATCGATGATCGGCCTTGTGCAGTACCTGCCAGCTCGCCAGTGGCCAAACTCCAGGCCATTGCCGTTTTGGCAACAGCACTGGCTGGATGATTTCACCTTTGTCGTCACTCAACAATCCAATTCCGCCCAAGGATAGACCTCATGACCACTCCAATCACTTTCCCAAAATTACCCGGCGTGCTGGCATTTCAACGGGGTCTCTTGATCAGCGATGCAGCGTTCTACAACCAATTTGCCGATGGCAAACAAACCCCCTTGCAGGTTGTACGCCATGGGATTCGTGGCACGCAGAACATCAATAAACCCAGCAAAACCGACGCCAAAGACCCATCCGGGGACGCAGACGCAAACACTTCCACCACCAACAATGCCAAACGGCAAGGGGTCAGTAATGTGCAGATAACTGATACCGCCAAACTTGATCACCATGCCTCCCACCTGGTGGTGACATTTCAGCTTCGCCTCCTCGATCTCGCCGACACCCTGTTTTCGTGTGCGCCAGCCAAGGATGACACCGACAAATCGACCCAAAGCTACCGCGAAATCGTGTGTCAATTCGTCAAAAAAGCCAAGGAATCGGTAGGCATTGAGGAAGTAGCACGTCGGTTTGCCAGAAACATCCTGAATGGCCGCTGGCTATGGCGCAACCGCACCATAGCCAAAGCCATCACCGTACATGTGACTGCCGATCAAGGGGTATCGATCCAAGCTGACGCATTGGCCATCCCACTCCACCACTTCGACAACTACACGGCAGAAGAGCTGGCTGTGGCGGACTTCCTGGCCAAAGGGCTGAAGGGCAATCTCAGCAAACCGGCCCTACAGGTCACCGCCACCATCGCATTTGGTATCCAAGGTGCGGTTGAAGTCTTCCCTTCGCAGAATTATGTAGAGAACAAACCCAAAGGATTCGCCCGCCCCCTCTATACCCTGGGCGATGCCGAGACCTGGCGCATGGCGTTTGGCGAAGGCATGACCTTTAAAAGCACCCGCATCATGGGCCAGGCCGCTCTACGCGACCAGAAAATCAGCAATGCACTGCGCACCATCGACACCTGGTACCCAGACTTCAAGGAGCACAAGCGCATCCTACCCGTTGAGCCCAACGGTGCCAGCCTGGATGCCCAGGCATTCTTCCGGAGCGGGAAAAGCTCCGCCTTCCAATACGCCAAGCAGCTCAACAAACTTGACCCCAACTCACCTGAAGGCATGTTCATGATCGCCAGCTTGATCCGTGGCGGAGTCTTCAGCGGGGGCAACGAGTAATGCGCCCCCTCTTCTACACCGACATCCTGCTGAAAACCCCGCCCTACCCAATTGCTGCAGCAGGCGTCTTGCGCATCCTGCATGCAGGCTTCACCCTGGCCCCAGGCCGCTATGCCTTGGCCCTACCAGAGTATGAGCGCGGGCTGGGCAGAAAGCTGCGCGTATTTGCCAGCAGCCGCGACGAGCTGGACGAGCTGGTGGACTACCTGAAAGACAGCACCAAGCTTCACCAATTTGGAGAGCTGACCTACCCCGCCACGGTGCCCGACAACTACCCTGGCCCGTGGGCGCAGTTCAAACGCTTTCGCATCCCATCGCGCAAGGCCGAGCGCAAACAGGATGGCACCCTGAGACTACGCCGCATGGCAGAGGCAGATGCGCAAGCGCTGCCGTATTTCCCGATATCCAGCCACAGCAACGGCCATGCCTTCCGGCTATATGTCACCAAGCTGGCGGCCACCGACAACGGCACCGATTGCCAACCCGATGCCTATGGCCTCTCTGTCTCCAGCCGTGCATTCAGCGTGCCAGATCTACCATGAAGCCCACGACCAAACCCAGGCAAATCCTGCTCTCCAAGCGGGCCAACATCTTCTACCTGGAGCACGCCCGCGTCATGCAGATGGATGACCGGGTCGTCTACCTCACCGAGGCCAGCGACACCCTCTCCCGCTATTTCAACATCCCAGAACGTAACACCTCGCTACTCCTGCTGGGCAAAGGCACCTCGCTGACCGACGCCGCCGCCAGGAAACTGGCGGAATCCAACGTCATGGTCGGCTTTTGTGGCAGCGGAGGCACACCCTTGTTCTCGCAAAGCAGCCCCGTGTTTCTGAGTCCAGAAAGTGAATATCGGCCAACCGAGTACATGCAAGCCTGGGTCAAAGGCTGGCTGGATGAGCACGTCCGCCTGGCCTGGGCCAAACTGCTGCTGCATGAGCGGATCAACCTGATGCAAACCACCTGGGCAAAAGACAAACACCTATTGGAGGCCACCATCAAGCCCCCTGCATTGGCAGCCGCAGGTTTTCTGAAAAAAGTCCAGGCCTGCCAGACCACCCAAGACCTGCTCCTCGCAGAGGCCGACTGGGAAAAACGCCTATATGCCCACCTATCCAAGGCCTTAGGGTTTGAATTCAGCCGGGAAGAAGGCAAGCGATCTCGCGAAACCCCTGCAGACCGCGTCAACAGTTTTCTGGATCACGGCAACTACCTCGCCTACGGCTTGGCCGCAGTCGCGCTGAATGGGCTTGGCATCGGGTTTGCTTTCCCACTCCTGCACGGTAAAACCAGACGTGGCGCATTGGTATTTGATATTGCAGACCTGATCAAGGACGCACACGTCATGCCCCTGGCATTCATCATGGGAAACGACCCGAAAGTATCCGACAACCAATTCCGGGTGGAACTGATCGACCGCTTCCACAGACACGATGTATTGGACTATCTGTTTGAGTTTGCAAAAAATCTCCCATCAAAATATGAATATATTTCAGACACTTAGAAAACCCTTAATCAAAGGAAGGCTCACACACGCAAAAACACCACAAGCAATTGTTTTCCATGGTAAAAATGGAATCAAACAATCAGTTTTCCGCCGAGCAGGCGGTTAAGAAGGCGTTGGATCTCTGCTACGTTGATCAGTGCCTGTTTTCCGCCGAGCAGGCGGTTAAGAAGTTACAAACAATGGGTTGAGCAAGGCTGGTTGAGTTTTCCGCCGAGCAGGCGGTTAAGAAGCTTGCCCCGGCGAGCCTCCCGGCGGCGAGGGCGTTTTCCGCCGAGCAGGCGGTTAAGAAGCCCCCCCTGCCCCTCTGAGCTGGAGCGTGATCGTTTTCCGCCGAGCAGGCGGTTAAGAAGATTGACAGAGTAAGGATCCGGAGACTGCGCATGTTTTCCGCCGAGCAGGCGGTTAAGAAGTGATAGACATCAGCTCCGCGAAATATCCAGCGGTTTTCCGCCGAGCAGGCGGTTAAGAAGTTTGGCCGCGCCCGCTCCTTGCGTCGCAGACGGTTTTCCGCCGAGCAGGCGGTTAAGAAGATCTCTACAACAAGAGATAGATCGGATAGCAAGTTTTCCGCCGAGCAGGCGGTTAAGAAGTCTTTTTCGGCAACCACCTGTGTTTTGCTCTCGTTTTCCGCCGAGCAGGCGGTTAAGAAGAGGCTCGTGTTTATTAAAGAAGAGAGAATCCTGTTTTCCGCCGAGCAGGCGGTTAAGAAGGGTTGGCGCTGTGCAAACCCTGCACCCGTCTGGTTTTCCGCCGAGCAGGCGGTTAAGAAGTGGTCACCGCAGCGACGGTCGGCAAGGTGGGTGTTTTCCGCCGAGCAGGCGGTTAAGAAGAAAGGATGCATTTAAGGATGGTGATAAGTCGAGTTTTCCGCCGAGCAGGCGGTTAAGAAGATCAGGACACTGCTTGTCCAAAGGCAAAGACTGTTTTCCGCCGAGCAGGCGGTTAAGAAGAAACGACCAGAGCCTGACGCGCCGCTCGGCACGTTTTCCGCCGAGCAGGCGGTTAAGAAGTTGCACTCCATCAAAGCCAAATCCGGCCAAGTGTTTTCCGCCGAGCAGGCGGTTAAGAAGACGCTGATACTTGTACTCAAATGGGTTTCCAGGTTTTCCGCCGAGCAGGCGGTTAAGAAGAGTCGCAACGCGACCAAGGTAATGCCGCATGGGTTTTCCGCCGAGCAGGCGGTTAAGAAGAACGCACTCGGTGAAATCTTGCCGAGCGATCAGTTTTCCGCCGAGCAGGCGGTTAAGAAGACATCGCGCACTCGTCGAGTACGATCAAACCAGTTTTCCGCCGAGCAGGCGGTTAAGAAGACGATCGAAACCAACATTCCCACCGGCAAGGAGTTTTCCGCCGAGCAGGCGGTTAAGAAGTGGCGATTTGTACCAAATCACCAGGTGTAATCGTTTTCCGCCGAGCAGGCGGTTAAGAAGAAGCCGCGTGCCTGGCAGAACACGCACAACGGGTTTTCCGCCGAGCAGGCGGTTAAGAAGAGATCAGCCACGGCATGCACCACGGCCGCATTGTTTTCCGCCGAGCAGGCGGTTAAGAAGGCGCTATCGGACGGCTGACCTCGGGCGAAGAGGTTTTCCGCCGAGCAGGCGGTTAAGAAGTTGTTCATCCCGACACCCGTGTCTGAGATGGTGTTTTCCGCCGAGCAGGCGGTTAAGAAGCAGAAATCAGGGATGCTTGGAATCGCATTCTTGTTTTCCGCCGAGCAGGCGGTTAAGAAGAGACCCCGAGGCGCGGTTGGTAGCGATGCGCTGTTTTCCGCCGAGCAGGCGGTTAAGAAGACTACGCCACCCCTACTTTGCGCTCGGTCTTGGTTTTCCGCCGAGCAGGCGGTTAAGAAGAAGCATAGTTATCATTGTCGTAACGCTGCCTAGTTTTCCGCCGAGCAGGCGGTTAAGAAGTGAAAGCCGAGGCCGGCGGCGTGCGCCAGGTCGTTTTCCGCCGAGCAGGCGGTTAAGAAGAGGATGCGTTCGACCTGGGCGGGATAAAGGGTGTTTTCCGCCGAGCAGGCGGTTAAGAAGGCCTAGTTGCCGAACTTTACGAAGCCCTTGGAGTTTTCCGCCGAGCAGGCGGTTAAGAAGTACTGGCATGGTCAGGGTGTCGTTGGCGGAAAGTTTTCCGCCGAGCAGGCGGTTAAGAAGAGTGATGTGATCCAGCGGACGCTGGCGCAAACGTTTTCCGCCGAGCAGGCGGTTAAGAAGGAAACCATCTCCGTCCAGCGCGACATCTACGTGTTTTCCGCCGAGCAGGCGGTTAAGAAGAGATCAGCATCACTGACGCGCTCACCCGCCACGTTTTCCGCCGAGCAGGCGGTTAAGAAGACCAACCTGATTAGCACCACATTTAGGCGGATGTTTTCCGCCGAGCAGGCGGTTAAGAAGTGAGCTGCTTCGGTGGTCTGAAACACACTAAAGTTTTCCGCCGAGCAGGCGGTTAAGAAGAACAGCGAGGCTGTGACCGAGCGCTCCGTGGAGTTTTCCGCCGAGCAGGCGGTTGAGAAGATCAGCAGCGAGCTCGGGCGCGGCACATCCGTGTTTTCCGCCGAGCAGGCGGTTGAGAAGGGACTGTTGCGCGATGGACTCAAAGCCCCGGAGTTTTCCGCCGAGCAGGCGGTTAAGAAGGCTCTGGCGAGCCAACAGGCTTAAACCCTTTCGTTTTCCGCCGAGCAGGCGGTTAAGAAGTTCCATTCTTGTCAATGTTTCTTTGATAATTTGTTTTCCGCCGAGCAGGCGGTTAAGAAGGCCATGTCGCCACTGGTAGGATTCGCCTCGTCGTTTTCCGCCGAGCAGGCGGTTAAGAAGTAGCCGCCACATAAGCAGACCGTTTTCCGCCGAGCAGGCGGTTGAGGGGAGTCGGGAGGCACCAGGCCTGTTGTCCGACGAACCTTGCGGCGTGGCCCCCATATCAGGCACGCAGCGGGTGGGTGGCGCTAGGGCCTGACAGGGCGGTTCTGGCATGGTCAATCAACCGGCGGCTCAGTCTTTCCAGCATCGGTGTTTCCCGTTGCCAGCGATGCCAGTACAGGGTGATCAGGGTCGGGCGGTCGGGGGCCAGATTGATCAGCCGCCCGGCTTCAATGTGTGGCTGGGCTTGTACGTCCACCACCATCCCCCAGCCGATTCCGGCCAAAATGCCACCGATGAAGCCGACGTTGGTCGGAAAACCGTGTTGTGGGTATTCATTGGCCTGCAGGCCAAAATGACGAGCCAGGAAATCGGACTGTAGCGTGTCCTTGCGGTTGAAGTTCATCACCGGTGCCCGGCGCAGGGTATCGGCAGTCATACCGTCAGAGAAATACCGGGCGACAAAGCCGGGGGCGGCCACACTCCAGTAACGCATGCACCCCAAGCAATCCACTTTGCAGCCTTGCATGGGTGTAGACGAGGTGCTGATGCAGCCCACCACGTCGCCATTTTTCAGTAGCTGGTGTGTGTGATCCTGATCGTCTACCGTCACCTCCAGCAAGAGTCGCTCTTGTTCCAGCACGGGTGCAACGGCATCGATCAGCCAAGTGTCGAGGCTGTCGGCGTTGGTGGCAATTGCCAAGCGTGCATGGTGGCTGTCATCGCCGGGGCTGATCTCCTGTAGCAGCTCGCGTTCCATGACACGTACTGCCTCGCCGTGCTGCAGCAGCCGCCGCCCAGCAGGCGTCAATTGCGGCGGGGTGCTCCGGACCAGTAATGGCTGGCCGATCCGGTCTTCCAGCAATTTGATCCGTTGTGAAATGGCGGATTGTGTCAAATGCAGCTGGCGGGCTGCCGCTTCAAACCCTTCATGCCGAACGACGCCGGACAAGGCGTCCAGCAGCTTGTAATCGATCTTCATGTGACGCCATCGTCTATAAATTTTTCTAATACCACAGAAGAAACATCAATTTCTCTAATGATACATCGCTTTGCTAGGATAGTTGGCAATTGGAATACACCTGGAATTGGTTATGTTGACGACCTGGCTGCAGGGATTGTTGATGGGGGCCAGCCTGATCATGGTATTGGGCGCGCAGAATGCTTTTGTGCTGACGCAGGGCTTGCGGGGTAGGCATCGCATGTCATTGGCGCTGACCAGCGCGTTATGTGATGCATTGCTGATTATGATAGGCGTCGCGGGCATGGGCGCGTTGTTTGCCGGCAGCCCCGCTTTACTGGCGTGGGCAGCTTGGGCGGGTGCCGCATTCCTGGCCACCTACGGTGCCCGCTCGCTATACAGCGCGCTACGACCGGCCACAGCAGGCGCTCTGGTTGCAGCTGATACAGAATCCGGCGTCATCAAATTGATTTTGACCACTCTGGCATTTTCGTTGCTGAATCCACATGTCTATCTCGATACAGTCGTCTTGCTGGGCAGCCTTGGCAGTCAGCACGGCGACACAGGCCGCTGGTGGTTCGGGGCGGGTGCCGCCACGGCGTCGTTCATCTGGTTCTTCAGCTTGAGTTATGGTGCCAAATTACTATTGCCGTTGTTCCAAAAGCCAAGCAGCTGGCGGATTCTGGACTGTTTGAACGGGCTGGTGATGTGGGGGATTGCAGCAACGCTGATTCAGAAGGCGCTGGCGCTATAACGACCCCACCGATGTTGAATACCCCCTCGTGCCTTCATTCACCACCTCTCCTGTCCCATCCTGACCCTATTGCACAAACCCTCAGCTGGGTGCCCCTGCTCTGACGCAGATTGACGCCATCAGGCTGTGGCGATGATGGTGGGGTGCCCTCACCTGAACAGGGTGGGCGGCATGACCGTGGCAGGGGATACGTCCACAATCCCTTACCATTCAACAACCTGCCTGCCACACCTCGCCCACAGGCGCTCCACCGAGCCATGCACTTGCCGGATACGTCATGCAGATTTCATTACACCACTCGTCAGGCGTGCTTTAATGGGGGTAACCACATGCTGACAGAGTCGATATGTTCAATTACCGAGCCAAACCCAGCCTGGCGCTAGAGGTGCTGCATCACCCTGCTGCCAATGCGCCTCGCCCGCACCCGATTTTGTTCATCCACGGGGCATATTCCGCCGCCTGGTGCTGGGAGCCGCATTTTCTGCCGTTCTTTGCCGCGCAGGGCTATGACTGCCATGCGTTGAGCCTGCGTGGGCATGGTGGCAGCGAGGGGCATGAGTATCTGTCGTTGACCAGCATCGATGATTATCTGGCTGACATCGAACAGGTGGTGGCAACTTTGCCGCAGGCGCCCATCCTGATCGGGCATTCGATGGGTGGGATGTTGGCACAGCTTTTTTGTCAGAAACACCCAGCAGCGGCAGCGATCTTGATGGCCTCGGTACCGCCAGAGGGCTTGCTGGGCGCGACCATGCAGTTGGCGTTTCGTGAGCCGCAGGCGTTTTTCGAGCTGAATCTGATCCATGCCAGCGATGGTCGGCTATCGACCATTGCGAGTATCCGCCGCCAGCTGTTTTCGGACAGCATGCCTGAGCAGGAAGCCATCCGCTATCTGGCGCGTTTCCAGCCTGAGTCGCATCGGGCGATTCTCGATCTGTCGTTTCTGCCATTCCGCCCCACGGCGGTGCCCAATCAGGTGCCAGTCTTGGTCTTGGGTGCAGAAAAAGATGGGCTGTTCCCGCCCTATCTGGTGCATGCCACGGCCAGCCGCTATGGCGTGAAGGCCGAGATCTTTCCCAACATGGCACATGTCATGATGCTGGAGCCGCACTGGCAACAGCCCGCGCAGCGTATTGCAGGCTGGCTGGCGGAACAAGGGCTTTAGCCCTCGGCAGACACAGGTGCCATGGCAACCCAGCGGCTGTTTCTCGCGCTGTTTCCCAGCCACACGATCCAGCGGCGCTTGGCTGAGGCTGGCCGAGCGCTGCAAGCACATGTGGGCGGACGCTGTGTCGCCACACCCTTGCTGCACCTCACCCTCGCCTTTTTGGGCGATACCTCGGATGACATCGTCCCGGCCCTGTGTGATCGGCTCGCCGCCGTATCCTGTGCCAGTTTCGATCTGACGCTGGATCAGGTCGGGGTCTGGCCCCAGGCGGGCATCGGCTGGATGCAGCCCACACAGCCCCCTGCTGCGTTATGGCAGCTGCATCGCTCCATTCAGCAACAGTTGCAGGCGTTGGGCTTGCCAGTTGAGCAGCGTGCATTCAAACCCCACATCACGCTGCTACGCAAGGCACCGCCCAGCAGGGGGCCACTGCCGCCATGCCCCGCCATCGACTGGCCCGTGACGACATTCCAGCTGATTGCCTCCACACTCACTACCAATGGGCCACAATACAGACCCCTGGCCAGCTGGCCGTTGGCGAGTGCCTGACGGTTCATCTGGCAGCGGCCCGTTACGCTGCCCGCCTGACAGCCCACTCGGCGTGCTGAGCCGTCACCATGGACATGGAAAATGTGCCAAACTCCGCCTTTGCCCAGCCAATAACGGCCCGGGCGAGTCTGATACCAATGCGATGGGGGAATCATGCCACGTCCGACACCTTGTCAATTCGCAGCCTTGCTATGGGCCTTGGCATTGCCATTGGCCACGCCCACCCAGGCCAAGGAGCCTGCCTCACAGCCCCCCACTTTACCGCCGATCAAGTTGTCTTTTACCTCTGCGCTGCGTGACTATCGGGCCTTCACCGATGCAGCCGTCAACAACTGGCGTGATACCAATGAGTTGGTAGGGCGGATCGGTGGTTGGCGTGCCTATGCCGCCGAATCGGCTGCGGAACCTTTGCCCTCGGCTGATGCCAATCCGTCATCGATGCCACACCAACACCCAACCGAGCAGAAATGAACACATGCACTGCCCCTGTGCTGCCCACTCGCTGGCGCTGCGGGCTGTTGATCCTGCTGGGCCTGCTATCTGGCTGCGCCAATGTGGATCTGACCACCCATCTGGATCAGGTTGACGGGCAGATCAAGGCACTGAGCCCCGCCAAGCTGACCTTGGCCCGCACAGCGGATGAACAGGCGGAACGCGCCCGATTGGCCCAGGCCCTGTTACAAAGCCCAATCACCCAGCAGGATGCGGTGCGGCTGGCATTGATCAACAGCCCGTCGCTACAGGCACTGCTGGCGCAAAATTGGGCGGACACCACGCGAGCTGCGCAGATGAGCCGGCTGCCCAACCCTGTCTTTGGTTTCGAGCGCATGGTCAGCGTCAGCGAATTGGAGCTGGGGCGGTCGCTGGCAATCGGGCTGCTGGATCTGCTGATGCTGCCCAAGCGCCACCAGCTTGCCCAGCAACGTATTGAGCAATCCAGGCTGCAGCTGGTCGGCCATGTGATCGACCAGATCACCATGACGCACCAAGCATGGGTGCGGGCCGTGGCCGCACAAGAGACACTGCACTATGCGCGGCAGATCCATACCAGTGCTGAAGCGGGGGCTGAGCTGGCGCGGCGCATGCAGGCTGCGGGCAATTTCAACCGACTGAGCCGGTTGCGCGAGCATGCGTTCTACGCCGATGCCGCCACCCGCCTTGCCCGCGCCCAGCACCAGGCCACCGCCTCACGAGAAGCGCTGATCCGCCAGCTGGGGCTGGATGACCAGCAGGCGGAGTTGCTGCAACTGCCCGCCCGACTGCCATCGCTACCCGAGCAGGCGATGGACACGCAAACCGCCAGCGCACAGGCATCGCGGCAGCGCCTGGATGTGCAACTGGCCAAGCTGACGTGGGAGGCCACGGCCAGCGCCCAGGGAGTGAATACAGTGAGCAGTTGGACGGACATCGAGCTGGAAGCACGTCGGCAAACCAAGATGGACCGCCATGATGGCAAACAGGAAATCACCCGTGGCTATGAGGTGACGGTGCGGTTGCCCATTTTCGACTGGGGCGGATTGCGGCGTGATGGCTGGCGTGCCGACACGCTGGCCGCCGCCAACCAATTGGAGGCCACGCTGCGTCAGGCCGCATCCAGCCTGCGCGAGCAGTATTCGGCTTACCGGACGGCTTATGACCTGGCGCGGCACTATCGTGAAGAGATCATCCCTTTACGCAAGGCCATCTCGGAGGAAAATCTGCTCCGCTACAATGGCATGTTGATCGGCGTGTTCGAGCTGCTGGCCGATGCCCGCGAACAGATCGACAGTGTGATCGGTGCCATCGATGCGCAACAGCAGTTCTGGCTGGCGGATGCCGCATTGCAAGCCTCGTTGCTGGGCCGACCGACCGCGCTTCAACTGGATGCCCCGTCCAGCGCCCCCCGCCCGGCCAATAACGAACACTGAAGTGGAGTTGTCTGTCATGCCGTCCCGCCGTGATTTTTTCAAACTCACCAGCCTGACCGGCGCTGCCGTCGCCACCAGCGCCGTGAGCCGCGTAGCCATGGCAGCCCTGCCCGAGCCGGTGATCCAGTCCCGCCCGGACACCATGCCACCACTGCTACCCGAGACAGGCCGCCCCTATCGCCCCGTGGTCACGCTGAATGGCTGGACACTACCCTGGCGGATGAACAACGGCGTCAAGGAATTCCATTTGGTGGCAGAGCCGGTCATTCGCGAAATGACACCAGGCTTCAAGGCGCACCTATGGGGGTACAACGGCCAAAGCCCTGGGCCAACCATCGAGGTGGTCGAGGGCGACCGCGTGCGCATCTTCGTCACCAACAAGCTGCCTGAGCACACAGCGGTCCACTGGCACGGCCAGCGCCTACCCAATGGTATGGACGGCGTCTCTGGCCTGACCCAGCCACCCATCCCACCGGGTAAGACCTTTGTCTACGAATTCGTGGCGCGCAGGCCAGGCACCTTCATGTACCACCCGCACGCCGATGAGATGACCCAAATGGCCATGGGCATGATGGGCTGCTGGATCACCCACCCCAAGGGCCGGCACCCGCTCATCAGCGAGGTGGATCGTGATTTCTGCTTCCTGCTGAATGCCTACGATATCGAGCCCGGCAGCTACACGCCCAAGATCATGACCATGTTGGATTTCAACCTGTGGAGCTGGAACAGCCGTATCTTCCCTGGCATCGACAGCCTCAATGTCCGGCTGAACGACAAGGTCAGAATCCGTATCGGCAACCTGACCATGACCAATCACCCGATCCACCTGCATGGCCATGAATTCATGGTCACCGGCACCGACGGCGGCCCCACCCCCAAACAAACCCGATGGTATGAGGTGACCACCGACATTGCGGTCGGGCAGATGCGTCAGATCGAGCTGATTGCCGACGAGGAAGGCGACTGGGCCTTTCACTGCCACAAGAGTCATCACACCATGAACGCGATGGGGCACAACGTGCCGACCTTGATTGGCGTGGATCATCGCAACATCGCCAAACAGATCAACCGATTGATCCCTGACTATATGGTCATGGGCGAGCGTGGCATGGCGGACATGACCGAGATGGAAATGCCCATCCCAGACAATACCGCCCCCATGATGACCGGCACCGGCCCCTTTGGCTCACTTGAAATGGGTGGCATGTTCAGCGTGCTCAAGGTACGCCGTGACCAGAAACCGGGCGATTATCAAGACCCAGGCTGGTTCAAACACCCACCCGGCACCGTCGCCTATGAGTACACCGGCCCGCTGGCCGAGCCGACTCGCGCCGCCCTCCCCAGCCATGCGCCCGCCCCGCCTGCCCACCCTCCGTCAGAAGTCACAGAGGTCAAGGTACGCAAGCCCAATGGCCACCACTCGCACTGAACAGCCTCGACAAGGAGCACACAGATGCATACCACCGCATGGATCGCCCGCTACCTAGCCTGCCTGCTGTTCTGGCCTACAGGATCAGCGCTGGCGAGTGGCCAGCATACCGGTGGACATGGCCACCAGCAGGCCGCCCTCGGCCAGCCTGGCAAGGCAGCCCAGGTCACCCGCACCATCACCATCGACATGCAGGACACCATGCGTTACCGGCCATCGTCCATCCAGGTGAAAAAAGGGGAAACCGTGCGCTTCGTCATCCGCAACAGTGGTCAGCTCAAACATGAATTCAGCCTGGGAACCGAGAAGATGCTGCTTGAGCATCTGGAAGTGATGAAGCGCTTCCCGGATATGGAGCATGACGAACCCAACCAAATCACCTTGGCACCGGGTGCGCAAGGCGAAATCATCTGGCGCTTCACCCAAGCGGGCCAGGTGCCTTTCGGCTGTTTGCAACCCGGGCACTACGAGGCTGGTATGAAAGGCATCATCACCACCAAGCCTTGATCATATGATCGACGCCCCCATCGGCGGTCAACCCCACGAGGAATCCAATGCACACCCTATCACGTCTGTTGACAGCCATGACCCTGGCCATCATCAGCGGCCTGCCCGCCCATGCGGCCACGGCCACAGAGCAACCAGCGCAGGCCACTGCCGCCGCCAATCAGGTGGATGGCGAAGTGAAGAAGATCAACCCGGAACAGGGCAAGATCACCATCAAACATGGCAACATCCCTCATCTGAACATGCCAGGCATGACCATGGTGTTTGGGGTAAAAGACGCTACGCTGCTTGACCGGATCAAGCCAGGTGATCTGGTCAAGTTCACGGTAACCCAGGAAGGGGCCAGGTTGGTGATCACCGACATCCAGGCAGTCTCCACTGACAAGACCACCGCCGCGCCCTTGCCATGACGCCAATATCATGAAAAACGGGGGCAACTGCCCCCGTCATAGGTAGTGGATATGGCCTGCTCGGCGCAGGCAACCACTCAGCCCTTCCAGTTGCCGATTTTCTGCCGGATGTACGGCAACGCGGCAACCGCAGCCTTTTCACCCGCGCTCACCGCCTCATACTTCGAGTCGAAATCGGCGCCGCCAATGCGCCCCACCGCAGGGCGGATCACCACATCAGCATCATTCATCTCATAATTGGAAATGGATTGCCCCATGATGTTGACCGTCTGCAACAAGATGTCCAGCATGCCATTCACCTTGGTGTTGCTGGGTTTGGCCGAGATGTCGATGGCGATCACGATATCCGCCCCCATGGCCTTGGCCGCACGCACCGGTACTGGCGAGGTCAAGCCACCATCGACGTATTCCGCACCGCTGATGATCACCGGCTCGAAAACGCCCGGTACGCTACTGGATGCCCGCACCGCCTGACCGGTGTTGCCCTGGCGGAAAGTCACCATTCTGCCGGTTCTCAGGTCGGTTGCCACTGCGGCAAAGGGTTTAGGCAGCTTCTCAATTGGGCGGTTATGCAACAGGCGATTGACAAAAGACTGCAGCTCTTCGCCTTTGATGAATCCCTTGGTTGAGAACGTGAAATCGGCAATGCTGTCGGAATTGACCTGGCCGACCATGCTCAGCATCTCATTGCCACTGAGGCCACCTGCATAGAGCGCGCCCACCACGCTGCCAGCACTGGTGCCGACCACAATGTCGGGGACGATGCCATTGGCTTCCAGAGTGCGGATCACGCCGATATGCGCAAACCCCTTGGCCGCCCCGCCACCCAGGGCGAGAGCAATCTTGGGCTTCACATAGGGCTTGGCGGTCTTGACCGGCTCCGCAGGCTTGATCTTGGTGGGGTCAACCGCCGTGGCGTCCGGCAGGGTTGTACAGGCACTCAACAGTGCCAACAGAAAAACAGGTAGTAGAAAACGTCGCATAAAACCCAGGCAGGCCCGCCAACACACGATTGCAAGCCTTGACCTTCCAGATGACAGGATTGACAAGCGCGCTATTCTAACCGAGAACCGGGCCCGGCCGAAGACCGATCGCCTTTGACTGGAAATACCACCACTTATCGCCCAAGTATTTCATCAGACTGCTTTTTCACTGGCCACTGTCGCGCCGTGTGCGATACTGCAGGGCTGCGCATCAAGCCGGACGGCGCACGGCATCATCAGACCACCTTATTGGGCCCGGGCTGGCCAACGCATATACCGGGGTGGCCAGTATCATGCCCTGTTCGATCATCGTGAGATCCCAATTACCAACACAACAAATCAATTCATTGATTTAACAATGAAAAATCTGACGATGACAGATAAAAAAGACTTATCCATAGCAGCAGCCCCTAAACATGACTTGCCACACATATTAGCCGTAGACTATCGTGATAGAAATCGGGATTAGGAAGCCATCATGACGCTTACCGAGTTACGCTACATCGTTGCCGTTGCCAGAGAGCGACACTTTGGCCGCGCGGCGGAAGCCTGCTTTGTCAGCCAACCCACACTGTCCGTGGCCATCAAAAAGCTGGAGGATGAGCTGGGTATCATCCTGTTCGAACGCAACAGTGGGGACATCACCATCACGCCCATCGGCGGGCGCATCGTCGAGCAGGCGCAGCGGGTTCTGGAAGAAACCGCCGTCATCAAACAGATTGCCGCGCACGGCAAAGATCAATTGGCCAGCCCTTTGCGGCTGGGGGTGATCTTCACCATCGGCCCGTATCTGTTGCCGGATCTGATCCCCGCCATGCGTGAGCTGGCACCTGGCATGCCATTGATCATCGAGGAAAACTACACTGCCCGCCTGGCGGAGTTGCTCAAGCAAGGTGAGGTCGATGTCGTGGTGCTGGCGCTGCCTTTCGCAGAGCCAGGCATCGTTGTCGAGCCGGTATATGACGAGGAATTCCGGGTGGCGATGCCGGTGAATCATGAGTGGGAGAAGTTCCACACGATTGATCCCAATATCCTGAGTGATGAAAATGTCTTGCTGCTCTGCGCCGGCAATTGTTTCCGTGACCAAGTGCTACAAGTCTGTCCCGCCCTGAATCGCTCTGCCTTTGCCACCCAAGGGCAGCACTCGACACTGGAAGGCAGCTCGCTGGCCACCATTCGCTATATGGTCGCCAGTGGCAGCGGGGTCAGCGTCGTGCCGGCCTCATCCGTCGAGGGTAAATTTTCCGATGATCGCCTGTTGAGCGTGCGCCCGTTCAGCTCGCCCAGCCCATCCAGGCGGATTGTCCTGGCTTGGCGCAAGAGCTTCCCACGACCAGATGCAATCGACTCCGTCAAGCAGGCCATTTTGCGCTGCAAACTACCGGGCACCCATCCGATCCAATAAATCTGCCCAGCTGCGCCACCGGCGCCACCCATCAACCCTGGCCAGACGCGATGCAGGCTGGCGCAATTGGCTGCGCTCCGTTAACCTAGGTTCTGGCAACAGAACCTAGTCACTTTTTCCCTTTCCGGATAGCCAACACTACATGACACGCCCCATCATCATCATCGGTACGGGATTGGCAGGCTATAACCTGGCCCGCGAATTCCGCAAGCTGGACAAAAACACCCCGCTACATCTGATCACCCGCGATGCAGGAGAGTTCTACTCCAAGCCTTTGCTGTCGAGCAGCTTAGCCAGCAACAAACAGCCAGACCAGCTGGCCATGAAGACCGCCACCCAGATGGCAAGTGAGCTGGGGGCCGAGATCCATACCCAACAGGCGGTCACGCACATTGACCCAGCGCAGCAGACAGTCCAGCTCGCTGATCGCAAGCTGGATTTCGAGAAACTCGTGCTGGCCGTTGGCGCAGACCCGATCCGCCCCCATCTGGCGGGGGATGCAGCCGATGCCATCCTGACCGTCAATGATCTGGAAGACTATCGCCAATGCCGCGCCCACCTTATCGGGAAAAAACGTGTGGCAATCCTTGGTGCTGGGCTGATCGGTTGTGAATTTGCCAATGACTGGAGCCAAGCAGGGCTGGAGATCACGCTGGTGGACCCGGCAGCCTGGCCGCTATCTCGGCTGCTGCCAGAACAGGCAGGCCGCTTTATGCAGCGCAGACTGGAAGACCTGGGTATACAGCTCCGGCTGGGGCACGCCGCACGCGCTGTCAGCCGCTCCGCAACTGGCTTTGTCATTGAGCTTGCACAGGGTGACACATTGGAAGCCGATGTCGTCCTCTCCGCAATCGGGCTGCAACCCCGCACTGACTTGGCAAGCCAAGCAGGTCTGGCGATCAGTCGAGGCATCGTCGTCGATCGCCACCTGCAGACCAGTCACCCAGCCATCTACGCACTAGGTGATTGCGCAGAGGTGGCAGGCCTCAACCTGCCGTTCGTGATGCCGATCATGCAGGCAGCCCGTTCACTGGCGCCCATTCTGGCAGGCCAGACCGCCGCGCTGGCCTATCCCGCCATGCCAGTGTTGGTCAAGACCCCGGCCTGCCCGACGACGGTCTGCCCAGTCATGGGTGCGCCGACTGGCGAATGGGCGATACAGGAAACAGCAACCGGCTTGAAAGCGTTGTACCAAGCCGGTGATCAATTGCTTGGCTTTGCACTGCTTGGCGATGTACAAAGTGAGAAGCAGACGCTGGTCGCGCAGATTCCCGCTTGGCTGCCCTGACACTGCCGTCTGCTGGCAGGCCGATCAGCCGCTTGCCAGCAACCCAAACCCCGACAACCGGTAGGTGTAAACCACAAGCACCACCATGGGAAGCGAATCGCTATAATGTCGGCCTCTCCTCAATAAAACCCCACGCAGGAGCCGTTTATGGATGACGAATTGCGCCGCAGTGCGCTGCATTACCACCAGTTCCCCAAACCCGGCAAGATTCAGGTTGCGCCGACCAAACCGCTTGCCAGCCAACGCGATCTGGCTCTGGCCTACTCACCCGGTGTTGCCGCTGCTTGTGATGCAATTGTTGAAGATCCTGCCAACGCTTACGCCTACACCGCACGCGGCAATCTGGTCGCGGTGATCTCCAACGGCACAGCTGTACTGGGCCTGGGCGACATCGGCGCACTGGCGGGCAAGCCGGTGATGGAAGGCAAAGGCGTCCTGTTCAAGAAATTCGCGGGTATCGATGTATTCGATATCGAGGTGAACGAAAAAGACCCCGATAAGCTGGTCGATATCATCGCCTCGCTGGAGCCAACCTTTGGCGGCATCAATCTGGAAGACATCAAAGCCCCTGAATGCTTCTACATCGAGCGCAAGCTGCGCGAAAAGATGAAGATTCCGGTTTTCCATGATGACCAACATGGCACCGCAATCATTACCGCCGCCGCCGTGCTGAATGGCTTGCGCATCGTCGGCAAGGACATCAGCAAGGTCAAGCTGGTCACCTCTGGCGCGGGGGCTGCTGCTGTTGCCTGCCTGGATCTGCTGGTGGCACTGGGCGTACACATGGACAACATCGTCATGTGCGACTCCAAAGGCGTGGTGCATACCGCCCGCGAAGACTGGGAAAAGCTTGATGAATCCAAGCGCCGCTACGCCAAGACAACCGATGCTCGCGCGTTGAAGGACGCCATCGTCAACGCAGACATCTTCTTGGGGCTGTCCGGGCCAAAACTGGTCACACAGGACATGGTCAAGACCATGGCGGCACACCCGCTGATCCTGGCGCTGGCCAACCCCGAGCCGGAAATCCTGCCTCCGCTGGCCAAGGAAGCCCGCCCCGATGCCATCATCTGTACCGGTCGCTCTGACTTCCCCAACCAGGTCAACAACGTTTTGTGCTTCCCATTCATCTTCCGGGGTGCGCTCGATGTAGGCGCAACCACCATCAATGAAGAGATGAAGCTGGCTTGCGTCCGCGCCATTGCGGATCTGGCCATGGCCGAGCAATCAGACGTCGTTGCCGATGCCTATGTGGGTCAGAATCTGAGCTTTGGCCCAGATTACATCATTCCCAAGCCTTTCGACCCCCGGCTCATCCTGAAGATCGCCCCAGCCGTGGCCAAGGCTGCCATGGATTCAGGCATTGCCACCCGCCCGATCAAAGATATGCAGGCTTATACCGATGAGCTGACCCAGTTCGTCTATAAGTCGAATCTATTCATGAAGCCTGTCTTCAGCTTGGCCAAGAGCGCGAAGAAGCGCGTTGTCTATGCAGAAGGCGAAGACGAGCGTGTGTTGCACGGGGTTCAGGAAGTCGTCGATCAAGGTCTGGCCTACCCGATCCTGATCGGTCGCCCTCATGTCATCGAGCAGCGGATTCAACGCCTGGGCCTGCGGATCAAGCCTGGCGTCGATTTCGAGCTGGTCAACAATGAAAACGACCCTCGCTATGGCGAATACTGGCAAGCCTATTACGAAATCATGCAACGCAAAGGTGTCAGCATCCAGTTCGCCCGCCGCGAGGTGCGCCGCAAGACGACACTGATCGGCGCACTGATGCTGCGTCGCGGTGAAGCCGATGCCATGATTTGCGGCACCTATGGCCAGTACCAAAACCATCTGGAATTCATTGAGCAGGTCATCGGCCTGCGCCCCGGCGTCAAGACCTTTGGCGCGATGAACGCCCTGATCCTGCCGCATGGCAATGTCTTTATCG
Source organism: Chitinivorax tropicus (assembly GCF_014202905.1). Taxonomy (NCBI): domain Bacteria; kingdom Pseudomonadati; phylum Pseudomonadota; class Betaproteobacteria; genus Chitinivorax; species Chitinivorax tropicus. Next base: position 49,373 of record NZ_JACHHY010000009.1, read on the forward strand.
CTGACACCTATGTGAACCCGGACCCCACAGCGGAACAGCTGGCGGAAATCACCCGGATGGCAGCGGACACCGTCCGCCGCTTCGGCATTGCCCCCAAGGTGGCGCTGCTGTCGCATTCCAGCTTCGGCACGGTCAACACCCCCTCCGCCAGTAAAATGCGGCAGGTGCTGGAGATTCTGAATCAGACCTCGCCGGATCTGGAAGTGGAAGGCGAAATGCATGGTGATGCTGCGCTGTCAGGCGCGATTCGCCAATTGGTATTCCCCAATGCACGCTTCAAAGAGGATGCCAACATCCTGATCATGCCAACCCTGGATGCTGCCAATATCAGCTTCAATCTGCTGAAAGTCTCGGCAGCCGATGGGGTCACCATCGGCCCGATCCTGCTTGGCGCCGCCAAACCGGTGCATATCCTGACGCCAACAGCCAGCCCACGCCGTGTGGTGAACATGACTGCGCTGGCCGTTGTGGACGCAACGGTCTAAGCCCTGCACCCTGGCAGCCATCAGCCCGTGTCAAATGACACGGGCTTTTTCATGCAACCACCCGATCTGGTCACTTGGCACAATTACCGTAGGCGCTACAGATCACCGCCCAGTAGCGGGCAATGGCCGATCGACTGCATAGGCCACCAATGTCTCCAGAGACACCTTATCGAGAATCGCCTCGTGGGTTGCCGCCAAGACTAGCCTGGGGGCTGCGCCGAGCAATAGGGCCTCGATCCAACGATCAGCACACAGGCACCAACGATCCCCCGGTTTGAGTCCCTGAAACCCATACTCCGGTCGTGGCGTAGACAGATCGTTACCCCTCGATTGCGAAAAATTCAAAAAGGCCAGCGTCATTTCTGCACACACCACATGCTCACCCGTGTCCGATTCGTCGGTATGGCAACAGCCATCCCTGAAAAAGCCAGTCAACGGGGCATGGCTGCACGACTCCAGCGGCAAACCCAATACGTTCAAAGCAGGTTTCATCATCACACTCCAAGCCTTCAGCCCACATGGATCTGCTCGATTGACATCGCATCAGCACCCGCACCGGCGCGCGGTTGGTGGACATGGTAGCTGAGCTGCCGGGCCAGCCGCGCCCTCAGACAATGATCGGCGGCAAAACATGAGCAGACTTCAAGTCAATCCGAATAACCATTGTAGCCATGAGTTCAAATTGGCGTGGCTCAACAGCTTGTATCAGCACGAGATATTCACATCACGCATGAAAGGTTCATTACTTACTTATAATCACATGTAGTTGCTGCGCCAAGCGCTAGGCCAGTAACATCGCGGGCTTGAAAGGCCATCTATTTCACTTCCGAGGATATATGAAAATCAAACTCCTGATGCTAGCCGTTGCAGCGGTTTCCCTAAATCTTGCCCAGGCCGCCCCGAGTTGCCAGACCTTGTTTGGTGGCGTGCAGATGCTGCCTGATCCTGCCTGCAAGATCGCTCAGGAATATCCAGGCAATCTGTACTTGGGCATGCAGGGCGCGCCCAACAGCTGTTTTTCCATCAAGCTGTCCAACCTGGGTGATGGTTTTGCTGGCCTGACACTGGAACAGATGGTCGGTGCGAATCAAGCGCGTTCCATGACGCCTGGCGCCCTCAATGAACGTGAAGCACCACCCATGCCAAGCCCCATGCCTCAAACACGTTTGTTGTTCACAGGCAGAACAATAATCAAGACTGCGGATGGCAATCTGTTTGGTGCCGAGGCTGGCGCGATGGGCACCACAGGTGCCACGGAGCAGTCGTTGATCGTGGGCGGTACGGGTAAATATGCTGGCGCCACCGGTACGATCTACGCCTACGGTGACTACATCGGCAATGGCAAATGGGGGATTTACGTGGGTGAACTGTGCGTTGGCGCCAAGCAACGCTGACCTCAGACGATAAGTCACCAGGCCCGCCACGCCACCGCGCAGGGGGCACAATCAAACAGCCCTACAGGTATTACCCGCAGGGCTGCTGATTCTACGGTGGTTACTCCATCCGCCATCTCACGGCGGGGTCTGAACCATCGTTTTCCTGCTGCGTGACAGCCACCATCCCCCGACCTGCCGACATAGCCAGATCGAGATTGCGGTAAGGACGCAAGGTAGTACCGCTCCAGTTGAAACGCAGATTGTCAGAATTCTCGCAAGTCCAGATGCCCCATGCGCTGCCCGATTCCGTCTTACCACGGTTATCCAGGCAGAAGCGTCTGTCCTGCACGCTGTGCACGAAACCCGAGCTGGGTTCATAGAACCAACGCTGGTTGGCGCGGCCATGGCAAGGGTAGGTAATCACATCATTGCCATCTTCCATCTTGCCGTCTTTCACGTCTAGACACAGGTTCGTCGCCTCATTACGCAACAAGTGATCCTGACTGGCCCCCTCGGCACGATAGGCAAAGAGCTGTGCCCGCCCACCCGTGCAATCCCACAATTGCATCTTGTCGCTGGTGGCGCCATAAGCCACATCCAGGCACTTTGTCGGGTTCAGCGCTGTGCGCAGCAATCCATTGTCAAAGTACCATTTCTGCGCATCGGTTCCATTGCAGGCATGGAGCTGAACAGTTTTGGCATTCCAGGCCAGCCCATCGCTGACATCCAGGCACTGATTGACATCCAGTTTGCTGCGCAATGTCTGATCATTACCAATGACCCAACCTTGGCTGGATTCGCCATTGCAATCCTGTGTAACAGCCCGGCTGCCCGGCTGTGCTGCAACACACTTGGCGAAGTAAGGCAGATAGAGATTCTGGAATTTGCGGAAGATGCGGACGGTATGCTCCTCATTGGCCGGATTGGTCCATAATTTCAGAATCTGGGTTTTCTCATCGTACTCAGACCGCCAAGTACCTACTGCATCCGACACACTCAATTGAAATCCATCCGGGTAATGACGGCGTGGCACGAAGATCTCTGTCGGGCCGGTCACGCCAGGCTTTTCACGGAACACCAAGGTGAAGTCGGCAGCACCCGGCACGTACCGGAATGACACCGGCGCACCAGCGATGGCACGCGGGTAGGTACGGATCAAGCGGTTGAGCTTAGGCATCTCCTGCCGGTCTGCATTGACCGGCCCCCACTCACCTGGGTCGCTCGACCAATAGGCCCAACCCGCACCCATATCATCAAGCATGGTCAATGCATCATCCAGATACTGATGAAGGTTGGGCATCTGCTCGCTGCCTCCTAGCTCCCCCACCACCAGCGGCGTGCCATGCAAATCCATCTCCTGTGCACGGTATTTCGACCAATCTCGCATCTGCTTACGATCGATATCGCTGTATTTCACCCCCTCGTGCTGGAAGACTGGGTACAGGTGGGGTGCATAGACCAGTTTGTTGTCGCCGCTACGGGTGTCCTCGATCTTGGGCAGTGCGGCGGGAAAGCCGAAGTTGATGCCAAATGCCTGGGGCTCGAAGAACAGGTATTTATCCGGCTCGATCGCACGCAGTTTAGGGATCAGCCGTTTGTAGAAATCCGCCAGCCAAGTACGTTGAAAGTCCCCACTTATCGCTTTGCCCAGATCCCCGCCATGCGGCTCATTCATCAAGTCATAGCCGATGACGCCTGGATTGCTGCGGAAACGCTGTGCGACCAGCTGGAAAGCAGCAATGTAGTGCTCCTGCAGCTCAGGGTGATCGCGGTATTCCCAGAAATTCTTGAATGCCGCAATGACAGCAGGGTCCAGATTCTTCAACCACCAGAATTGTCCAACATTGAAGCTGCCTAGCTTGTGGCCGTCCGTCTCAGTCGCCCAGGCAGGTGCGCCGTTCCCACCCACTCCGTAGCCATACATGTCTTGATGCATGTCGATCAACACATGCATACCACGCCGGGTATACCACTCCACCCGCTTCTGGACCTCATCCAGATACTGGTAGTTGTACACCCCTTTCTCCGGCTCGATCGCCCCCCAGAATACCAACAGTCGGACAAAGTTGAACCCCCACTCATTGGCCTCTCGTTCGACATCGCTTTCCGTGACCCATGACATGTGATCACCGCTGTGCTTGGCACCATTCGAGGTATTCAATCCATGTAGAATCAATGCCCTACCCTGCGAATCGGTCAGATAGCGGCCTTGTGCAGGTTTGGACACCTCCAGGCACCCACCAAGGCCCAGCAAGGCGATCACCATTGCCAAGCCAAGCCACCACCGGAATGGACTCCTGAGACGTTGTAGCATGTTGCGCTCCTCATTGAATTGGATTTATAGCGGGCATGCAGACCAAATTCGATTTCTGACATGTCCTTATTGATCGACTCCACTCCTGCATGCAAGTTCCAGCATAGCACAACGTCATTCCCATAAATATCAATGTTATTTTCTCAATAATCCTTTCATAATATGCAGTTATAGTGATACTCGTCACCGCACAATTTATTTCGAAATGGCTGATGTGCGACGGGTGAAGTTTCTTCTACAAGTACGCGGTGAATATCGCGTGCTTATCGCCTCACTGACGATAACCAACCATCAATCAGGCAGGATGACGACCAGGCTGATCACGCGGCCATCGATATGAACGTAATGCCCTGTCAGCGTCGCGTTGGCACACCAGACATCCGACAAATCCGTCAACAACCTTAGGCTGACTGTCTCGGCCTGCCAGGCCACCAGCTCTGCATCTTGAAAATAAAACGATTTTCCGACAATGGGATACAACGCCTTATACAAGCTCTCTTTCAGCGAGAACACCGTCGAAATGAAATCTGCTTGTTGCATATCCGGCAGCAAGGCCCGGATATGCAGCTCATGAGGGGTCAGTACCTGCTCGGCCACGCTGTGCATGGTGTCGGGCTTTTGCAGGGTTTCCACATCGATGCCCACCCCCAGGCAGTCAGCAGCGCATGCCACTGCGGCCAGGGCCAACCCCGCGCCATGCGTGATGCTGCCCACCACACCAGCCGGCCATTGCGGCGATCGATCTTCACCGATTCCTGGCACCATGGGCGGCAGCTGCAAGGCAGCCATGGCCGATAAGGCACACAGCCGACCACTCAGGAAATCGGCCTGGCGTTTCGCCGCCGACCGCCGGATGCTGTCGGGCAGCATACCTGGCAAGGCATTCAATAACTCGTGATCAAAGTGGTCCCGGTCAAACTGGGTGGCAAATATCTGCAGCGCAGGGAAATGTTGCTGCCAGGGGTGATATACGCAAGGAGGGGGGCAAAACCGATTCATCGAGCAACGCGGGGCCAGGGAACAAAGAAGAGCCTGAAATTAGCACGGAATCGAATGCCTGATAAGAGAAGGAACACACCAAGCCACCCCTGCGGCTGTTGAGTAGCCATGACCGCTCAACAGCTTTGGCGGACATGACAGCGGCTCAAAAAGCCAGGTGGTTGTTTCCATTGGGCTGGCCGGGCAGTCCCTCCAGCTTGACACCTGCGGCGGGGTCTTGTAGCCAGAAGTAATAGAACTCCCGAGCCAGGGAGACGAATACCTGTTGCCCCTCCGGCGTGGTGAACAAGGGGAGCATGGCATCCACTGCCGCACGATAGACCCGAGGAGAGGAGGGATAATCACGTGAGACGAACATCAACAACTTCAACAGCCTTTCACGCACGTCGATGGCTGCCTGAGACAGGCCATGCGCGGCCAACTGCTGCAGATAACGCTCGATCGCGGCCCAATCGGCACTTACCCACCCTCGCGCCCTGTCCATTTCATTCAATAGGTCACTCAGCCCCCCTTGAATGTGGATATGGATAGGCTCCTGCCCGATCAGCGCCGCCTGGGTGAGTTTGGACAAGGATTTGGTGTCACAGATCCAGAAGTTGTAGAACTCTCGGGCCGCCGTCTTGAATATATCCTGCGAGGTCGCGTCATCCGGAAACTTGCGTAGTATCTGATCCACCACCTCACGGTACAGCTCACCACTGACCGGCAAACCTTGCAGGTTTGAAGTCAAGTGCCGCAAAAAATGCTTGCGTAAATTGATTTCACGCGTCGATACGCCCTGGGTCTTGATCAAGCCCAGATAAGACTCCAAAGGCCCGTGTTGGATATCGTCTTCCGCAGCTGTCACCGTCACCCTCAATCTGTTTGCCAAGTACGCTGAGTCAAGTATAGCGCTTCTCCAGAACGGTCATTCTGTCGAATACAGGAAATTACAAATCCTTTGTGCGCCAGGCGCCCTCCGGATCAACCGCACCTAACCCGCCAGCATTTCCTCGGCATGTTTGAGCGTTGTATCGGTGATCGCCACCCCGCCCAACATGCGCGCAATCTCAGCCACACGCTCCTGGGCGCTCAGCTCACGAATCGACGACAAGGTATTGCCATCGGCCATGTGCTTGGCCACCTGCCATTGCTGGTCGCCTCTCGCCGCCACTTGCGGCAAGTGCGTGATACACAGCACCTGATGGGCTGCGCCCAGGCGCTTCAACAGCTGGCCGACGATCTCGGCCACCCGCCCACCGATGCCGACATCGACCTCGTCAAACACCAACACAGGCACCGAGGCCACGCTGCTGGCCACTACCTGCAATGCCAAGCTGATCCGTGACAACTCCCCCCCGGAGGCAACCTTGGCGAGCGGCCTGGGCGCCATACCGGCATTGGCGCTGACGAGGAATTCAATCTGCTCCAGGCCATGTGCGCTGCCTTCAGCTTGTGGCTTCAAGGTGATGTCGAAACGACCACTGGCCATCGCCAACTGCTGCATTTCCGTGGTCACCCGCTGCCCCAGCTCAGACGCCACCTCAGCCCGTCGCGCAGACAGCTGCATGGCAACCTGCCTGAAATGCGCCTCTGCAGCCTGCTCACGTTTGAGCAGACCATCGTCGGCGTCCTCACCACCCAGCTCATCCAACCGTACCTGCTTGGTGGCCAGCAGCTCGCCCAGCACCTCTTCGCTGACACGGTACTTACGAGCCATGCCGTGAATGGCGTCCAAGCGGCTTTCCACCTCCTGAAGCCGCTGCGGGTCCAGATCGGCACGTTGCAGGTAATGGCGCAGACCATAGGCCACCTCGCGAAGCTGCACCTCCGCAGATTCCAGCAGCTCGATGGTTTCACACAAGGCAGGGTCATACTCAGCCAACCCCTGCAGGCGAGACAACACGCTGCCCACTACCCCTGCTGCACTCGGCTCATTCTCCGAGATCAGATCCAGACCGAACTGCGCACCCTCCAGCAGACTGGCTGCGTTCGACAACCGCGCATGCTCCGTCTGCAGATCCCGCCAGATGTCGGCAGTAAAGCCTAGCGCGCTCAGCTCCTTGACCTGCCATTGCAATTGCTCGCGCTCTGCGGCATAGGCAGCGGCATTCTTTTCCCACTCCAGCCGGGTACGCCGCAAGGATTGCCAAGCTTGCCACGCTGCTTTGACCTCTGCAGCCAATGGCAACAATCCGCCATAGCCATCCACCATCAGGCGCTGCGCATCGGCTTTCAGCAGCGACTGGTGGGCATGCTGGCCGTGGATATCGACCAAGTGCTCGCCAGCCTCCTTCAGCTGTTGCAGCGTCACCGACCGACCATTGATGAACGCGCGGGAGCGACCATTGCTATCCACCGTCCGCCGCATCAGCAATGCATGGTCATCGCCCACCAGCTCATTGTCTGCCAGCCAGGTCTGCAGGGGCACGAGGTGGACAATATCGAATTCCGCCTCGATTTCAGACTTGGCAGCCCCGGCTCGCACCATACCGGGCTCGGCGCGCTCGCCCAGAACCAGCCCCAGCGCATCGATCAGAATGGACTTCCCGGCACCGGTTTCCCCGGTCAATACCGTGAAGCCCGGCTTGAAATCCAGTTGCAGCTTGTCAACGATGACAAAATCTCGAATTCGCAACGTCAGCAGCATGATAGTGTGGGTATCAGAGTAGTTTTTCGCCCCAGTGCAGCTTGTGCCGGAGCATATCGTAATAGCTGTAATTCATCGGGTGCAGAATACGCAGTGAATTCCGGTAACGTCGGATCACCACCCGATCCAATTCGTGCAGATCATTATGTGACTGATTGTCAAAATGCACGCGGGCATCCTGACCACGGGTCAGGATGAATTCAACCACGCTACCATCGTTGATGGCAATTGGCCGATTGGATAAAGACTGTGGACAGATCGGCACCAGCGTGATTGCAGGAACCGTCGGATGCAGAATCGGGCCGCCCGACGCCAGCGAATACGCCGTCGAGCCGGTTGGCGTGCTGACGATCAAGCCATCGGAACGCTGGCTGTAGACAAACTGATCATCAACGAAAATCTCGAACTCGATCATCGAGCCAGTCGCACCACGGCTGAACACCACGTCGTTGAATGCCAAACCTTTGGTGATTTCCTGCCCGTTACGGTAGAGAGTCGCCTCCAGCAGAATGCGCTCCTCTGGAATGAACTCCCCTTTCAGGATCTCCGCCACCGACTGCTTCATCTCGTGCAGTGGAATATCCGTCATGAACCCCAGCCGACCTTGATTGATGCCGACCAAGGGGATACGGTAAGGCGCAATCAGGCGAGCCACCGACAACATCGTGCCGTCCCCCCCCAGCACCACCACCAGATCCGCCATGCGCCCGATCTTATCGCGTTCGATACGTTGATAACCCGCCGCCTGATCGGCATCGATACTCTGGTCATCGAACAGCACCACAACCCCGTCCTCTGCCAGGAACCCCGCCAGATCAAGCATCGAGGTAATGATCTCTGGCTTGCCATGGCGGGCGACCAGTGCAACCTTCTTGAAAAGTGATGTCATACGCCGCCCTGCCCCCTTACGCCTGCACCGTCAACCATTCAGCACACTGGAAAGTCTGCCCCGTGACCCCTTTGCTGTCCGCGCCTAGCAGATACAGATAGATCGGCATCAATTGCGCTGGTTGTGGCAAGGATTCGCGCACCTCGCCGGGGTGGGTCTTGGTGCGCTGCGGGCAATGAATCGGGCCTGGCACCACGATGTTGACACGCGGGTCATGGGCAGCATCCCATTCAGACGCAGCGATCTGCGCGTAGAACATGGCTGCAGCACGCGAGATGGAAAAGCTGCCCCAGTATGGGCTTGCTTTCAGGCCATGCGATTCCCCCACCAACACCACACTGCCATCGCCACTGGCCCGCAACAAGGGCAAGCAGGCACGGGTCAACGCCGCAGGCGCCACCACGTTGACTCGCAAATGGGTCATAAAATACTCCATCGGCTCCTGCTCCAGCGGGAACAGCCCGACAAAAGCCGACGCATTGTGCAAGATGCCATCAAGCCGCCCCAGCTGGCTTTGGATCTGGGTCGCCACATTGGCCAGCTCCGCTTCGGTAGCGCGCTCCAGGTCGATGGCCACCGCAGCCGGCTTCGGCCCGCCATTGGCTTCGATCGCGTCATAGACCGCCTCCAGCTTCTTCACATGCCGCCCCAGCAAAACCACAGTGGCACCATGCTTGGCCAAGCACAACGCAGCCTCTTTCCCCACGCCCTGACTGGCGCCCGTCACAAGGATCACACGGTCTTTGAGTGCATCTGCAGTGGGTTGATAAGTACGAAAATCGATCATGCTGTTTGTCATTCAATATGCGGATCAACGCGTTTTCAGCGCAATCCAGAGTTTGCGAATCGGTGTCAACGAAACCCGCTGGTTCAACACACAGTTGGCCCCCGCCGCTTTGACCTCGCCCAAGGTCGCACCGGCAATGGCCGCCAATATCCTGCCATATCTGAGGCTACGCGCTTCTGCCGCGGGCGGCAACGTTTTGGCAGCATCAGACAGATGCGTCAACGCACGCGCCAGCTGAAACTCGACCAAAGCGGCCAGATTGGGGTGCACCTTCAGCGCCAGCAGATCTGCTGCAGGCACCTCAAAACGTTGCAGATCCTCCACCGGCCAATACACGATACCTTTGCGCAGATGCGCACCGGCCTCCAAGACCAGCTCGCTCAGGCTCAACGCCACCCCCAGCTCATGGGCGTATCGCATGGTCTGTTTGTCACGACAGCCCAGCATCTGCGCAGCCAACTGCATGGCCACACCGCCATGTCGGTGGCAGTACAGACGCAGCCCTTTGAAATCATTGTAGCGGGCGTGGCGCAGATTCATCTCGACGCCGTCCAGCATCTCCTGCAATTGTTCGCGGGTGACGGTGTCCTGGGGCACCGCATCGTGCAGCGCCTTGGTCACGGGATGCTCTGGCCGCCCGGCAGCCCAGCGATCCAGCTCGGTGGCCCACCAGGCCAACTTGGCCTCTGCAATGGTGGCATCACTGCATTCATCCAACCCCTCGTGCAACTCACGCGACAATGCATAGATAGCGACAATGCCTCGACGGCCCGAAATGGGCACCCCACGTAGCGCATAATAGAAAGCAGAGCCGACAGGCGCCGCCTTTTGTTCACAATATTGATGGAAATCCAAGATATATCTGGCCTACGGCATTCGGCACACACGCCACCCAGCTGCCTTATGGCCACTCCTCAATCAGGTCAACGCGAATTATAGCAGGCAGCTATCGGTGGATTTTTTTCGATTTATTCAAATTTTTTCGCTTACCCCCTTTACAAACCGAAATGACCTCTCTAGAATGCGCAGCCTGTCTCGGGGGTATAGCTCAGCTGGGAGAGCGCTTGCATGGCATGCAAGAGGTCAGCGGTTCGATCCCGCTTACCTCCACCAAGATTCAGATCATCGGCAAAACAGGACGCTGCTGATGATTACAAGGCCAAGTCCCCATCGTCTAGAGGCCTAGGACACCGCCCTTTCACGGCGATAACCGGGGTTCGAATCCCCGTGGGGACGCCACAAAAAAACCCGAAAATCGAAAAGATTTTCGGGTTTTTCCTTTTTTACCAGATTACGCTTTGAAAAGCAGCCTGGCGGATTGCCAGGCCGCGATGCTCAGCGCTTTTTCTTACCCGACTTCTTCGCTTTTCCTGATGTCTTTGATGTCTTGCCATGTTTGGCGGGCTTGCTCGCTGATGCCCGCGAAGCATCTCGGCCATAACCTTTCCGCGTGCCCAGATTTTCCGGGCTCAATGCAGACACCAGATCACCCATCTCAGGCAGACCATTCTCACGCAATGCCTTCTGCCGTGCGATCATGCCCGGCAGCGGCTCCAGATCAAAGCGGCGGGTCAAAAACCATAGGATGGAAGTAGTATCGTATGGCGTCGAATCCACATGATTACGACGGGCATACGGTGAGATGATGATGGCCGGGATGCGGCTCCCTGGGCCCCAACGATCCCCCTTCGGCGGCACAACGTGATCCCAGAAGCCCCCGTTCTCATCGTAGGTCACCACGATCAGCATGTCCTTCCACTGCGGCCCACGAATCAAGCGGGCCACCGTATCCGCGATATGTTGATCTCCACTCAGCACATCGGCGTAACCGGGGTGTTGGGTCAACTCTCCCTGTGGCTTGTAAAAGCTCACCGCAGGCAGCTTACCGGCATCGATATCCTTCAGGAAGTCTTCGCCATCCTTCAGATGCTCTTCACGGGCAGTGGTGCCCGGTGCATAGCTGGCGTAGTAATTGAAAGGCTGGTGATGTGCCTGGAATTTCGGCGGCTGATCGCCATAGATGGTGGATCGATCCGCCAGCGAGCGCAGCCAGCCACCTGCATACCATGCCCAGCTGACTTTCTTAGCCGTCAGCCGATCCCCGATGGTCGCCTGTTGTTGCGGTGGAAGCATCTGCCCATCCTGCGGGTTCGCCAACCGCACATCCCCTCCTTCCACGGGTGGCACGGCGGAAGGCTGGTACGGAGGCTGCATGGTGTTGACGGCGTAACCATCGGGCGTCAGGGCTCCGTCACGGACATATTTAGGCTTGTCTACCAACGCAGACCCCAGCGCTTCAACCACCTTGAGCGATTTGCCATCATCGCTCACCACCGCGATCTTATCCTTGGCTGGGCTGCTGCCAGCATCAGGGTATTGGGGCGTGCAAGCACAGATCAACCATTGGTGGTTCAGGAAAGACCCACCGAATGCCGCCATGAAAAAGTGATCCGCCACGGTGAATTGCTCTGCCCAACGCCACATTGGCAATTTACGACCGTCGTAGTAACCCATCACCAATCCACCCGCATCCGACCAGGCGGCAAAGCGGTCGTTCCTGCCCTCATTGAGCTGCATCTGGTGCTGGTAGAAGCGATGCACCAGGTCACGAGTTGGCACGTCCAGTGGTTGATTGAAGCCTTTAGGGTCATCTATCTGAAATGGCGCGTTGGGCAAGCCGGTGGTCTGTTCTTGCGACACGGCATCACTCATGCCTTTCCAGATGGGAGGCAACACCGCCATGGGCTTGCCATCGCGGTCTGTCTGCAGGGTGTGTTCCGGCTTAGCCTGTTTGATTCCCTCTGCTTTGGGAAACAGGCCATACAGGTTGTCGAAACTGCGATTTTCACCATAGATGACCACTACATGTTTGATGCGCGCCAGCTGTGCGTCGGTCACCGCCGTCGCCAAGCCAGGAAAAGCCACCGCCAGACAGGTGGCGATCCTCCATCCAATACCAGGTTTGAAAAGATGCTTCATCCAAGTACTCCTTGCCGGACATGATCAATCGAAGGGATCAGAATACTGGATTCCTACGCCGGAGACCAAGCCAACTGCGTCTTGGTATCATTTGCCACCACCATTTACAGCCTGCAGTAGCATGGGTCGATCCTTCAGATCAAAGTCTGACCGATCTGCAATGCTCGAACATCGGGCAATTTGGACCACTGACTTGCCAGCAGCATGGGCTGCCGGTCACTTTCCACCTCCACCACGATATTCAACACCCCGCTCTCATGCCGGCTGGCGGTCATCTCACGCAGGATGAAGCCACGATGACGGGCCACCCGCAGCAATCGCTCCAAGGCTCCGGCCCGATCCAGTACTGACAAACTCATACGACTTCGCACGATAACGCTCCTTCCATCATATCCAGGTTTGATTTGCCTGGCGGCACCAGCGGCCAGACATTGGTTCGACGATCGATTTTGATATGCAACAACATAGGCCCTGGCTCTGCCAGCAAGCACTGGAGCGCCTCGGCCTGTTCCGCTTGGGTGTGGATGCTGCGCGCGGGAATGCCAAATGCCGCAGCCACCTGAGTGAAATCCGGGTTATCGGAGAGATCCGTTTCGCTATAACGGGCATCAAAGAACAGCTCTTGCCATTGTTTCACCATGCCCAGCATGGCGTTATCGAGCAGCACGATCTTCACTGGCAGCTGATACCGCCCTATGGTGGCAAGCTCCTGCACATTCATCATGAAGCTGCCATCCCCACTCACATTGATGACAGTTCGCTCGGGAAAGGCAATCTGTGCGCCAATGGCTGCTGGCAAGCCGAACCCCATGGTCCCCAGCCCGCCACTGCTCAGATGCTGACGCGGCAGATTGAACCCCATGTGCTGGGCAACCCACATCTGATGCTGCCCGACATCACAGCAGACGATGGCATCGTCAGGCATGCTCTGTGACAGGGCTTGGAGGAAGGCTGGCGCATAGATGGCAGGGCCTGGGGCATCATAGCGAAAGGCATATCCAGCCTTGTCCGCAAGGCATTGTGCTCGCCAGGGGTCAACCTGCAGCGGCATGCTCAACCCAGGCAACACATGATTGAAGTCATCGGTCAGCGCCACTTCCGCTTTGCGCAACTTGCCGATCTCCGCCAGATCGATATCCAGGTGGATGACACGGGCCAATGGTGCAAAGGTATCCAGCTGCCCGGTTGCGCGATCGTCAAAGCGGGCACCCACTGCAATCAGCAGATCACATTGCTGGACAGCACGATTGGCAGCCTGTGTCCCATGCATGCCCAGCATGCCGAGATTGAGCAGATGATGATGCGGCAGGACGCCGATGCCTTTGAGGGTGCAAACTGCGGGCATCTGTGTCACATCGACAAATTCCCGCAATGCATTCACCGCCTCGGCCAGCACCACGCCACCACCGATATACAAAAGCGGACGTGCGGCCTCGGCCATCAACGCACGGGCCTGGCGTATTGCATGCTCATTCGCGGGCCTGGCGGCATGCCAAGGTCGCGGTCGATATCCTGCCGGCACCCGGCCCAGCTGGATGTCCTTCGGAATATCCACCAACACCGGCCCAGGACGGCCACCACGAGCCAGTTCAAATGCCTCCGCCAGCACCTCGCCCAGCTCGTCAGGGGACGATACCAGGTAGGAATGCTTGACCAGTGGCAGCGTCATACCCAGCACATCGATCTCTTGAAAAGCATCCGTGCCAATCAACGGACGAGCCACTTGCCCGACCAAGGCCACCAGCGGGACAGAATCCAACAGCGCATCAGCCAGCGCTGTCACGATATTGGTGGCGCCAGGGCCAGAGGTTGCCACGCAGACACCCACCCGACCTGATGCACGGGCATAGCCGCAAGCTGCCAACGCCGCCCCTTGCTCATGCCGGCACAGAATGTGTCGAAGTGGCGCCCCATACAGGGCATCATAAAAGGGCATGATGGCCCCGCCTGGATAGCCAAAGATCTCCTGCACCCCTTCTTGCACCAGGGCCTGCACCATCAAATCTGCACCACGCACGCTAACTCCTTTCATCTGGCCGCCCCTTTCCACCACGCAACCAGTGGTGGCCAATGGCTGTCCGTATCAGCCCAGGCACGTTTCATGTCCCCAAAACGACGAAGCCCCCGGACCTCTCGGTGCGGGGGCTTCGTCACATGTTTGACTGATCGGTTATCTCATTCGTTCAGCCAAGCAGCAACGCGCCCCGTGATGTTTAATCACGGTGCAAATAATCACGGCTATGATGCTACTGGCGGATAAACGCATGGGTATTGAAAGCGGCACAAAACATTAATTTGACGATGAGCTTACCCTGAGCAATTGGCAAATTGCAAACAATTTATTTCGCATGCGAATTAATGCGCCTTGACATTTATAACATAACGCATACATGATTCAACCCCAGGCCAATCTGCTTATATGATCCTGGCTTAGAAAAATGCCAGTCGGCCCGCTATGCTTGAAAAATAATAACAATTGCTGTTTCTTAAAAACCAGAATGTTCTATTAGGAATCGATGATAAATGGGTCATCTGATTGACACCTTATTACGGGGAGTGGGCATCTGATGGATCGGAATGCCTTGTTGGCGGCTACGCGTGCTGAATTCATGCATGCCTTTATAGACCCGCTGGACGCCCTCCTGCAGCAATGCTCGGATCACTTGTTCAACAAAGCGGATATACACCCCTCACCTGTCGAACGCCGCAAGTTGATGGATGCGCGAGACATCCTGATCCGCCAGAGCAAGTCCTTGAAACAGAGCTTGAAATCTTCGATGGAGCAGCTGATCAATCGCAGCTTCCAGACCGCCTACAGCACTTTCCGCCCGTCATTCTCCAATGTCGGCACCCTGAGCCTGTCATTGGTCGACACCAGTACCGTTGATGATGAGCTGCGGATCGACACCATCACCAAGCTGCTGCGCAACGAGGCCGAAGAGCAGCTGCGCGATCTCAATATCCGCATCGCCCTGCTGTTCGAGCAGGACAATATCAAGGAGCGGGAAAACCCGTTCCGCCCCTACCTGTTTTCCCGCTGCATCGCCAGCGCCACCGAACAGCTCGACATTCCCCAGGACATTTCAGCCGTGCTGACGGTGCAGATGGCCGAGGCCCTGGCTGGGCGGATTGCAGACATCTATGGCGCCCTGAATGCATTGCTGGCAGGCCATGGTATTGCTGCCGAACTACAGCTCAAGATCAGACGCAGCCCGGCCAACCTGGGCAATGGCGGCGCCAGCGGCGTTGACAACGGCAATGGACACGCCGCCACGACCGACTATGCCGCCAGCCCATCACAGGTCTACCAACCCGCAATCGGCACAACAGGCAACCCCTACGCGCCCCCCCAGTCTCAGTCCCATATGGAGCCGACAGGTTATCTGACCTCCAACGAAGACCTGTTGATGCAATGGGTTCAGCAGCAGTCTGCAACCTGGGGGCTCCCCCAGCGAGAGCCCACCAGCGCAGCCACAACCAGCGCCAATAAGGGTAGCGGCTGGTTGCGAGCACCACAGCAGGTCGGCCAGGTCTTACGCAAGTTGTTCATCGGGCAAGAAGCGGCCAGCCCGACGCAACATGCGCCGATTACCCAGTCGCTGGCCCTGTCAATCGAGCAGATGACACAGACGGCGTTGAGCGCATTTGCCGATTTTGCGCAGGATGACGGCAGCGTCCGTAATCTGATGATGGAGCAACGGCAGGCGCTCAAGAACTCCACGTCGGATTTGAATCAGCAAATGATCATCGACGTGGTCGCGATGCTGTTCGAATTCATTCTGCGGGATAACCAGGTCCCCGCCGAGGTACGTGCGCAGCTGGGGCGGTTGCAGATCCTGGTTCTGAAGCATGCGCTGCAAGACCCGGCGTTGTTCAATCAGAAAAACCATCCTGCCCGCCTGCTGGTCAATCGTATCGGCTCCATCTCACTCGGTCTGAAACACATGGACCCCAGTGGCGAGCGGGTGACCAAGGAAATCGTCCGCATCGTCGAATCGCTGCTGAGTGGTGATCACGAAGGACTCGCGCTGTTCGAGCACATGCTCGATGAGCTGGATGCCTTCATTGCCCGGGAACTACGCTCCAGCAATGTCAAAGTCGAGCGCGCAGTCAAGGTCATGGAACATGCCGTGAACCGGACGTTGCGTTTTGCGCGCATCTCAGCCGCGATGGCCGACTCGCTTTCCACGATCACCATCGATGGCGATCTGCAGGATTTCCTGGTGAACCATTGGCCCCGCGTCATCGAGCGGGCTGAACGGGAAGACCCAGGCAAGGCAGAGCGTTACCGCTTGGTGGTGCCAGACCTGATCTGGAGCATCGCCCCCAAGACAAACGATCAGGAACGCAAGCAACTGGTGTTGTTATTGCAACCACTCTTGCACACACTGCGTGAAGGCTTGAACTTGCTTGATTGGTCGCCAGGGCAGCAACAGAATTTTCTGAACTGGCTGGCCGAATTCCATACCCGTGCCTTGCGTGCTGGCTCGGTACAGGCTGTCGTGCCGTCACTTTCACAGATCCACGAACAATTCACCCCGCTGACCCAACAACCTGCCGAGGCAGACATGGCCAACGCCAATGGCAAGCCAGTTGAAATCGACCAGCATGTACTGAGTGATGCTTTAAGTGAAATGGAAAGCCAGCTGACCATCATCGATCAGCGCTATGAACAATTGCTGCAAGACCCCGATCATCCATCAAGTGAGGGGCAGTCGGCGGAGGCACAAGACGAACAGCCGCTGGAAACGGATTGGAACACCCACCTGCAAAATGGTGTCATGATCGAAATCAATCTGGATGGGCACCCAGCACTGGCCCGCCTGAACTGGTTCAGCGAACATGCCCGCAGCCTGGTGCTCAGCATCGATGACCAGAGCGAACCCGCCATGATCAGCCTACGCCTGTTCAAACGGCTGTTGCAAAATGGCCGCGCCAAGTTCCTTGAGACCGAGCCGCTATTTGAGCGGGCGATACAGTCGCTGTTGCAAACAGCGGATCAGATGGGACAGCAACCCGCCAAGACCTGATCACCGCAAGCAGACCCTGCCTACCGGCGGGGCACGCCTACCGCCCCCGAACCGGGGGCAGCAACGCCTATTTCAGACCATCCAGCCAAGCATTGCGTGCAGTGCGGGCCACATCGAACATGCGTTCCAACCCATCTGCATCATTGGCAGCCAGCATGGTCTGAACCCTTGTCAATTGATCCTGATAGCAGGCTAGCTCTTTCAGCAGCGCCTCGCGGTTGGCCAAGCTGATATCACGCCACATCTCGGGGTGGCTGGAGGCAATACGGGTGAAATCGCGGAACCCGGAGGCTGCATATTTGAAACACTGATCAGCATTCGCCTTGTGCACAATATCATCCACCAGCGCAAAGGCCAGCAGATGCGGTAGATGGCTGACAGCAGCAAAAACCTGATCATGCGCCGCTGCCGACATAGTGCTGAGTCGCGCACCGCAGACTTGCCACAGCGTGCTCACCACCTGGGTTGCGTGTTCGTTGGTTTCGGGCAACGGGGTCAGGACGACGTTTTTGTTCTCGAACAAGCCAAATCGCGCCGCCTGAGCACCACTTTGCTCAGCACCTGCAATAGGGTGGGCTGGCACAAAACGTGGCAGATGCTCACCCAGATGGGCGCGCGCCATGGCGACTACATCCTGTTTGGTGCTGCCCACATCGGAAATCAAGGCATGGCTGGGCAGCACAGGTCGGATGGCCTGCATCACCTCGGCCATCTGCCCGACGGGCATGGCGAGCAATACCATATCCGCCTGCTGCACTGCAGAGCGGACATCCTGGCTGGCTTCATCGATCAGGTTCAGATGCAAAGCCCGATCCAGATTCGCCTGCCCGCGCCCGACGCCAACCACCTGTCCAACCCGCCCCGCCTTGCGGAGCCCCAATGCAAAGCTGCCACCAATCAGCCCGACACCAATCACCACCAGTTTGGATATAAAAGGTTCTGACACTTTCGTTCTACTTTCCGTGCTTGTCTCGACGCAGGCAGCTGGGGCCGGCCTACACATCATTTGTTTGATACATGTGCGTGATAACTCAGCTGCACCGGCTGGTCCGCGCTGTTTTCCCACATCAGGCAATACTCCTGCGCCTTGGGTGGCACGAACCGGGTTTCGCTGCGTGATGCCAGGGGTCGAACCGGAACGGGATAGATCACCTTTTTCCCAACGTGGTAATGAATGCTGAACGCCATCAGCTGATCGGACTCGAACCGATACACCAGGGCTTCACGCGCACGTAGCTTGTAACATGCCTCGTGCAGGCCATTTGCCTTCACGGCCACCCGGGTCTCCGCATCCTCAGAAGCAAACGCAACTGACCCGAGCAGCAGGCATACGCAGGGCAGCAGCCTGCCCACCATGCCAACCCGATCAACCATTCAGCGTCCGCCCCAAGGCCCCGGCAATCGCTGCCAAGGTCTGGTTGAGATCCTTGAGCTCTTGCGGTGTCAGCGCTTGATCAGCATCACACCAGGCTTCACAAGGGTTGGGGTGCATTTCCACCAACAGCCCGTCTGCGCCAGCCGCCACCGCAGCACGGGCCAGGGCCGGCACCATCCAGGATTTGCCCCCGGCGTGTGACGGATCAACGATGACCGGTAGATGGGTTTCACGCTTCAGCACGGGTATCGCTGTCACATCCAAAACATTGCGATAAGCAGTCTCGAAAGTGCGGATGCCCCGCTCACAGAAAATGATGTTGTGATTGCCGCCTGCGGCAATATACTCAGCGGACATCAGCCATTCCGAAATGGTCGCAGACATGCCACGTTTCAGGATGACAGGTTTGTTGACCTTGCCCACTTCTTTCAGCAGATCGAAATTCTGCATATTGCGCGTGCCGATCTGGATCACATCGACATCCCACTCCATAAAGGTATCGAGCATGCGCACATCCATCAGCTCGGTGACAATGGGCAACTTGTATTGCTGAGCCGCATTGCGGAAATACTCCAGCCCCTTCACCCCCAAGCCCTGGAAGGTATACGGACTGGTGCGAGGCTTGAATGCCCCCCCTCGCATCAATTTACAACCTGCCTCGTGAGTGTAACGCGCTGCCAGCTGCATCTGTTCCTGGGTCTCGACCGAGCAAGGGCCACCGATGACCTGCACTGAGCTCCCACCCAGCTTGACCCCGCCGATATCGATCACCGTATCGTCACGATGCCACTCGCGGGCCACGATCTTGTATTGCTTGACGATATGAATCGCCTGCTCCACCCCAGGCAGCAGCTCGAACATATCGGCTTCCAATTTGCGCTCATCACCGATCGCGCCGATGATGGTACGCTCCACCCCTCGCGAGACATGCTCTGACAGCCCCGCGTCACGAATGCGGTGAATGACCGCGTCAATCTGGGCGTCTGTCGCGCCCCGATCCATGATGATCAACATGATCTACTCCAGTTCTGAAAATCTGCTGCAGGGCTTGTGTATTGCAAACAATGGCTTGAATGTGGTTATGCCAACGCAGCAGCGCAATTTTATTGCGCATTGATTGAGTTTATTTTTTCATTGTTGCACATTTAGAGACAACCCGCATCCCGCCAACCGTGGCAACAACACCTAGCATTTCATCTCCAACGATGCACGACTCACCACCGTGTGACCAGCCCGTGACCACTTATTGCTCACAAACCGGCGCTCCCTGTGCTCGTCGTGTTTGAGCAGATTACTGGCCACCAAACGTAATCGCAGCTTGGGGGTGACTTTCCACCAGGCATAGACATCCAGATCACGTTGATTGCCAGCATCTGCCTGCTCATAGGCAGACAGCCTGACAGGACTTTGTTTCACATAATTGAAAGAAGTGCCCCAGGCCAGTGGTTTGTCAGGGACGCAGTGGTCAGCCCCGAGTGTGATCGAGCAAGGCACCTGCCTGCCCAAACGATTGTTCAGGCCGGGAATGGCTGTCACTTGCAAGGCATAGCGGGCCAGATTGGTGGGCAGCGCTGAGTATGGCCATTTCCGGGGCACGCCAAGTCCACGACACGGCCAGCTTGAGTTGATCCTTTTCTGCGCCAGGCACCTTCCAGACTACCATCCCGCAAATCGATCGTAGCCGCACGCCCTCCTCTTGATTGATGAACAACCTGCGCCACGGCGAGCGATACCCTGATCATAGGAAAGGCAATACCGGCGGGCTTTGTGGGGCAGCGCGATATAACATGCGGCACGAGATGGCCACCCTGGGCCGCCAGCTCCGTTGACATCATTTTTGTGTCTATATTGCCCGCCAACGCGCCATGGCAATATCACGGATCATGTGCCATTGTCATAACCCGCTTGCCCGGCTCACCACTCGGCACGTTGCTCCACAACCCAGACACCGCACCAAACTGACACAGGGCCATGCAACCATACCAGCAGGTGCCCAGTCCAGTGTGTGATTTACATCAATGCCGGCCAAGCAAGGCATCCCTACAATTCCACTCATGATCCTGCCATTCAACTGGCGATGGGGAGGAAGTTGATGTTGTTGCGCTGTCTGTTGTTATGCCTGCTGCTGTTCTCCTCCGTCGCGACTGCCTCCACCTACGATGTCACGCTGCCAGCGACGCTCGCTACCGACCCGGATTTGTGCCGCTTGGTGGATTGCGGCAGCGTCATGCCCAACGCCGTGCGTTTTTCACAACGTAAAGGTAACCCTGCCTATGTTGAGGCCTACGCCAAGGATGGGCAGGTGATGGGGTATGTGTATCTGAGTACCGACGTGGCAGACATTCCCGCCTATTCCGGCAAACCGGTGGTGACCTTGGTCGGCCTGGACAGCCAGGGGCGCATTGCTGGGGTGCGTATTCTGAAACACAGCGAGCCAATTCTGTTACTGGGCATTCCAGAGCAAAAGCTGGTGGATTATGTGCAGCAGTATCTCGGCCATCTGGCTGGCACTCGTTTCGAGCTGGGCAAAGCGGAAGGGCAGCATGTATCGGTCGATGCCATCTCCGGCGCAACGGTGACATTAATTGCCGAGAATCAGCTGATCACCCGCACCAGCCGCGCCATTGCCCGGCAGGTCGGGCTGATTGCCAGCGAGCAACGGCCACAAGCAGCCTTGACCAAGGCGCACAAGCAGGTGGATTGGGCCACCTTGCTGGCGGAGGGCAGTATCGGCAGGTTGCAGATATCACATCAGGACGTTGGCCAGCCGGCACAAGGCAACACCCCCTATCTGGATTTGTATTTCGGCTATCTCAATGCGCCAGCCATCGGTCGTAGCGTGTTGGGTGATGCAGGTTTTCAGACGCTGATGGCGAGACTGCAGCCGGGCGAGCACGCGATTTTCGTGATCGCCAGCGGCACGGGGTCGTTCAAGGGCTCCGGCTTTGTCAGAGGCGGCATCTATGACCGTATCCAGCTGCGGCAAGGCCAAGACATCGTGACCTTCCGCGACAGCGACTATCTCAATCTCTATGCACTCATGGCGGCAGGCCACCCCGGCTATACCGAGTCGGGCATTTTCATCGTGCGTGACCCGGCCTTTTCGGCAGCCTACCCATGGTCATTCACCTTTCTTGGCAACCAACTCGACGCGGCCAGCAATCAAAAGACCTTTACCAATTTCGAAGCCGACTACTGGCTGCCTGCCGCCTATCTGGAGGGTGGACGGCCCGTGGTCGAGCAGGCGCACTCTCCCTGGCTTGCGGCGTGGCAAGCCAAGATGCCGGTGATAGCAGCATTTGCCGGCTTGCTGATCACAGTAGTGGTATTCCATTCGCTACGGACGCTTTGGCAGCGCCGATCCCGCCGTGGTCACCAGCGCTGGATCAGCTGGCCGAAGATGGCCTGTTGGCTGATCGCCATCTTCGCCCTGGGCGGCTGGCAGATGGCCCAGCCTTCGGTGACCCAACTGCTGACCCTATTGCATGCACCGTTCGATGGCTGGCGCTGGTCGCTATTTCTGTCCGAGCCATTGATCTTCCTGTTCTGGCTGTTCATCGCGCTGACCGTGCTGCTCTGGGGACGCGGGGTATTTTGTGGCTGGCTGTGCCCATTTGGCGCCTTGTCCGAGCTGATGTTCAAACTAGGGGGTGGGCTGGGGTTGCGTCGGTTTCAGCGCAAGCTGCCTCAGCAGTGGCATGACCGCCTGAAATGGCTGAAATACATCGTATTGGCCATCCTGGTCGCTATATCGTTCCATTCAATGATACTGGCTGAGCAGCTTGCGGAAATCGAGCCATTCAAGACTACCTTTCTATTGGGTATCTGGCAGCGCAGCTGGCCATATGGTTTGTTTGTGGTGGTGATTCTTGGGGCATCGATCCTGATCGAGCGCCCATACTGCAAGTATCTCTGCCCGCTGGGTGCAGGGCTGGGGCTGCCCTCTCGTTTAAGGCTGTTTGCCTTACGTCGGAAGCATGAATGCGGCACCTGCCAAGCCTGTGCGGTCAGCTGCGGGTCGCAAGCCATCAGCGCCGATGGCCGGATCGACCCGATGGAGTGCCTGCAGTGTCTCGATTGTATGGTCTACTACTATGATGACCACGCCTGCCCACCCCTGGCCAAAGAACGCAAGCGGCGGGCCAAAGCCGGAGAGCCGCTGACAGCGGTGGGCCGAGACGGTTACTTCATTCCGATCAAGGTGGTGAAATGAGGTGGGGGTGGTGCCTGGCAATCGCTTGGTGCCTGGGCACGCCCGTGGCCGCCAAGACTTGGCAGGTGACCGCTGGTGATGATCTGCCGCTCACCATTGCCCGCGCTACGTCGGGAGATACCATCGAGGTGGCACCTGGGGTGTACCCAGTCAACCTGGTCATCGACAAGCCACTACGCCTGATCGGCAAAGGCAAACCCACGCTGTCGGGCGGCGAGCAAGGCGATGTCATCCGAGTCAAGTCGCCCGATGTGATGATCGAGGGCTTCATCGTGCGCGACAGTGGCAACGATCTGGGCGCACAGCATGCGGGCATCTATCTGGAGCGCGGCTCGCATCGGGCCGTGGTACGGGGCTGCGATTTCGCCTGGACGCTGTTCGGGCTGTGGATCGAAAAAGCAGATGATGTTCTGATCGAAAACAACCGCATCACCGGCAAACGCGACTATGCCAGCGCGCAACGCGGCAACGGCATCCAGCTCTATAACTCGCAACGCGCCCGCATCATCGGCAATGACATCAGCTTCGTGCGTGATGGTATCTATGTGGATGTGTCGCATCAGGCGCTGTTCCGTGGCAACCGCATGCACCACGCCCGGTATGGTACCCACTACATGAATTCGCACCAGAATGTGTGGGAAGACAACGAAGTGTTTCTGAACCGTGGCGGCCTGGCGTTGATGGAGGTACGAGAGCAGATCGTGCGCCGTAACAAGGCGTGGGGCAATACCGATCATGGCATCATGCTGCGCACTATTCAGGATGCAGTGATCGAAGACAATGTCGTGGCTGGCAATGCCCGTGGCTTTTTCATCTATGACGCCGAATACAACACATTGAAAAACAATCTGGTGATCGGCAACCGTGTTGGCGTGCATCTATGGGCCGGGTCGTATCGCAACGCAGTCGATGGCAACGACTTCATCGGCAATCGCGAGCCGATCCGCTATGTAGCGACCCGGGACGAGATCTGGGGGAAGACCGCCGGCAATTACTGGAGCAATTACCTGGGCTGGGATCACGACGGCGATGGACGGGGCGATGTGCAGTATGAAGCCAATGATGTCGTTGATCGGCTGGTCTGGCGCCACCCGCTGGCCAAGCTGTTGATCCACAGCGCAGCCGTGCAGACCTTGCGCATGGTGTCACGCCAGTTCCCGATCCTGCGTGTCCCATCGATTGTAGACCCCCATCCCGCGATGCAGCCCCATCATGCCAACTGGAGCGAATGGCTTGAGCCCAACCATCATTGAAATCGATCATGTCAGCCGTCGCTTTGGTGAGCTGTTGGCAGTGGATGACGCACATTTCACCGTCAGCAGCGGCGAGCTGTTCGGGCTGATCGGCCACAACGGAGCAGGTAAATCCACCTTGTTCCGCATGATTCTCGGCTTGCTGGCTCCCAGCCAAGGACATATCCACCTGACGGGCAAGCCTCTGTATGGCCCCGCTTTCAGAGAGATTCGCCAGCAGATCGGCTATCTGCCGGAAAACATCGTGCTGTATGACAACCTGACCGGACTGGAAACGCTGGCCTTTTTCGCCCGACTGAAGGGCGTGCCGGTCAGCAGCTGCAACGCCCTGCTGGCACGGGTTGGCTTGGCTGCCGCCGCCGAACGCCGGGTCAAGACCTACTCCAAAGGCATGCGTCAGCGGCTGGGCTTCGCACAGGCCCTGCTTGGCCGCCCCAGGCTGCTGTTGTTGGATGAGCCGATGTCTGGACTCGATCCCGAGGGCATCCACGCGATGTATGCGCTGCTGGACGAAGTCAAGGCGGATGGCGCAACCATTATCCTGTCCTCGCATATCCTGGCGGAGATCGAGCACCGGGTCGATCGCATCGCCATGATGAACAATGGCCGCATCGTGGCATTGGGCCCGGTGGCCGAATTGTCTGCCGCCGCCGCGTTGCCGGTCAGGGTTGCGCTACGCCTGACAACAGCCAGCCGGGCACACGTCATCCGCGAGCTGGCGGCAGCTGGCTGGCCAGTGCGGGAGAACCCATCCGGCGCGGTACTGGACATCCCACGCGAAGACAAGATCAGGCTGCTGTCGGCACTGGGGCGCTGGTCCACCCATATCGACGACATACAACTACAGGAGCCGACACTGGAAGCCCTGTTTGTCAACCACCGGCGGCAATGGCAGGAAACCCACTCATGATGATCGCATTGACCCCATTGACCACCATCGCAGCCAAGGAATTCCGCGACCGCATCCGTAACCGCTGGGTGGTGGCGGTGGCTATCCTGTTCGCGCTGTTTGCACTGGTCATCGCCTGGTTTGGCGCGGCCCAGCAAGGCAGCGTCGGGTTTCGTGGCATTGGTCCTACTATTGCCAGTCTCACCAGCCTGGTGATCTATCTGCTACCCCTGATCGCATTGATCCTTGGCTTTGACTCCATTGTCGGTGAGCGCGAACGTGGCTCCCTCGATCTGCTGGCCTCCATGCCGCTGACTTGGTTCGAGCTGGTGCTGGGCAAATATCTGGGGTTGGCCCTGGCGCTGACCGTGGCCACCATTGCCGGTTTCGGTGTAGCGGCAATCGCCATGCTACCCAGCCTGGATGCCAATGCCGCCTTTCACTACGGCGGCTTCGTGCTCAGCGCCTTGTTGCTTGGCTACGCCTTTCTCAGTCTGGCCTTCCTGATCAGCGTATATGCAACAGACCGGGCCCGGGCCGGGGCGCTGGCAATCGCGTTGTGGTTCATATTGGTGCTGGCATTCGACTTGCTGCTGCTGGGCGCCATGGTGATGGTGGGTGACCGCGCTGGTGCACCGCTGATCCTCGCCATGTTGCTCAATCCTGCCGATGTGTTTCGCATCCTCAATATTTTCTCGTCTGACGAATTGACCGCTTTTTATGGCCTGGCCACCGTCCTGCCAGGCTGGTTGACTCATCCTGGCGTGTTGGGCGGCGTCATGCTCGGGTGGATTGTCTTGCCACTTGCGCTGGCCACCCATCGTTTCAGACAACATCATGGCTGATCTGACCGACCGCCAACCCACACGCTTGTTTTTCACTCATTCAGAAGCCAAGGAACCTGTCATGATCCCCCTCCCTGCCTCGCACGCCGACACCCCGCCCTCCTCGACATTTCGGCGGATAATGGTCGTCTGCATGCTGAGCACCAGCCTGGCCTTGACGGCATGCGGTGAAAAGCCCGGCGCCAATAATGGCCCACAGGTGTTGCCGGCTGGCGCTGCCTGTGCGCTGGACGGCATGCTGCTGGCTGACTACCCGGGCCCCAAAGGCCAGATCCAATATGTGGACGGAAAGCTGGATGCGTTCTGCGATACCGTTGAATTGGTATCCATGCTCAAACAGCCCGAAACGGCAACCCGCGTGGCTGGCGCCTACGTGCAGGATATCGGCAAGACGCCTTGGGAAAAACCGGTCGAGCATTGGATCGATGCCAATCAGGCTTGGTTCGTAGTGGGCAGCAAACGTCTGGGCAGCATGGGCCCGACCTTCGCCAGCTTTGCGGAACGCGCTGATGCGGATGCTTTTGCCAAGCAATTTGGCGGCAAAGTGCTGACCCTGGCACAGATCACACCAGATATGGCCCGCCTGGATGGCGGGGTATTACACGACACAGGCATGTAAATCAAACAGGCAAGGCCACCTTGCCTTGCCTGACACACATACAGCCAATACACCAAAGCCTGCCAGCGCACGGCTGACGCGGGGTCATCAACGGTGCAAGGTTGTGCTCAAGGGAAACCGATGTACCTCGAAGACGCCTGATGGCAAGCCACCGTTGCGAGGGACAACGACGGCCTGTCTCTGGAATCGCTGCCAGGTCGGTTACGAAGCCTTATCAACAGCGCCCAGCATATAGTCCACTGCAGATTTCACGTCCGCATCACTCAGCGCTGCATTGGCCCCTTTGGCGGGCATCATGCCTTTCTCGCCGGTAAAGCCCTCGATCGCATGTTGGTACAGCCGCTCCTTGCCTGCGGCCATGCGAGCTTGCCAGTCCTGCTTGTTGCCAGGAATTGGCGCACCGGACAGTCCCGTCTGATGACACATCGCACAGGTCTGCTTGAATACCGCCTCACCAGGCTTGGGGTCACCAGCAGCGCCATGGGCAGCGTGGTTGGCATGCGCCTCCCCGACAGGTTTGGCAACGGTCGTTTCCATCGAAGCCTGCTGGGTAGCCGTTGGCTGGCTGGGCCCACACCCTGTCAGAGCAATAAGAAATGTGACCGCAATCGGGGACATGAGGCGCATAGACATGATGACCAATCTTTCCTGATTATGAGAGGGCCTGCTGTTGAAAGCAGGCCGGTCAGCACCAGACAGCGTGCCTACTCAGCCCACATGGCAGTGGCCCTGGCTGTTGGGTTTGAGTTGACAAGGTCTTTTGGCCGGTGGCGGCCATGAAGCCATGTGAACCAAACCTAGTGTACGAAAACGTTTCGCCGTTCCAATTGACCCGGATCAAAGGAATCCAGTACCAGCGCGCCATACAATGGTCGCAAAGCCACTACGGAGCTGCCATCTGCAGCCTGTCGGGTTGGTTTTTGCATTGATCATTTGACCAAGGACGCCCGCCATGCACGAACACGACACCCCCCCCGCAGATCCAAGTCGCCGCTCATTTCTCGGTAAATCTGCATTGGCAGGTCTGGCCGGTGCCGGTGTGACAATGGGGCTGACTGCCTGCCAGGACAAGCAATCCACCACCCCAGCACAAACGCCAGCCAATGCACAAGGTGATGCAAAAAGCGCACCGCACGGCAAATTCGATGTCCCGCCTGGGCAATTGGATGAGTACTACATCCTGTCTTCAGGTGGCCATAGCGGTGATGTGCGTATCTACGGCCTCCCCTCGGGCCGCACCATCAAAGAGATTCCGGTATTCAATATCGACTGTATGGTTGGCTGGGGCATCACCAACGAGTCAAAAGCCATTCTCGGCACCAAGCCCGATGGCAGTGCCAAATTCAAAACCGGCGATACCCACCATGTACACGGCTCGTATCGTGATGGCACCTATGATGGCAAGTATTTCTGGGTCAACGACAAACTCAACTCCCGCGTGGCGCGCATCCGGGGCGACACCATGGAGTGCGACAAGATCACCCAGCTGCCGAATGTACAGGGGCACCATGGTCTGTTCCCAGACAAACGAGACCCGGTCAAAGCTGACATCAACTACACCACCCGTGTGTTCGCCGGGGCAGAGTTCCATATCCCCCTGCCCAATCAGGGCGCAGGGTTGACCGATACAGCGGCTTATGGCTGCCTGTTTTCCTGTCTTGACGCCGAAACCATGGAGGTTCGCTGGCAGGTGCGGGTCGATGGCAATATGGATCTGGTGGCCACCAGTTACGATGGCAAATTGGCAGCATCCAACCAATACAACACAGAAAACGGTGTGCATTATGAAGACATGATGCCGGCAGAGCGCGATGCCTGTGTGTTCTTCGACATTGCTCGTGTCGAGGCCGCCGTGGCTGCCGGTAAGTTTGTCACCATCGGGGACAGCAAAGTGCCGGTGGTCGATGGCCGCAGCCAAGCCAACAGCGATCCGAAAACTGCCTTGACCTGCTATGTGCCGGTACCCAAGAACCCGCACGGCGTCAATATCAGCCCAGATGGCAAGTATTTCGTGTGCGCGGGTAAGCTCTCCCCCACCTGCACCGTCATTGCCAATGACCGTGTCCAGGCTTGGTTCAGAGGCGAGCTGAAAAGCCCCCGCGATTGCGTCGTCGGTGAGCCGGAAGTCGGGCTGGGGCCATTGCATACCGGCTTCGATGGCCGAGGCAATGCCTACACATCACTATTTCTCGACAGCCAGATCGTGAAATGGAATGTCGAAGCGGCGATCAAGCAATTCCAAGGTGACAAGAGTGCCAAGGTGATACTGGATCGCATCGATGTCCACTATCAACCGGGCCACGGCTATACCTCGATGGGGGAAACCAAGGAGGCAGACGGCAAATTCTTCAATTCCGGCAATAAATTCTCGAAAGACCGCTTCCTGCCAGTCGGGCCGTTACATGTCGAAACCGAGCAACTGATCGATATCAGCGGTGACAAGATGGTCTTGTTGCATGACCACACCGCCTATCCCGAGCCGCATGACGCCATCATCGTACGCCGTGATGTGATCAAGACCCGCCAGATCTACGACATGAAAGAGTTTCCCCATGCCGTGCTCGACCCGAAAAGCCAGAAGATCGAGCGCAACGGGAAAAAGGTGACGGTGTACTTGGCCAGCCAGGCCCCTGCGTTCTCGATGCGGGAATTCACCATCAAACAAGGCGACGAAGTCACCATCATCCTGACCAACCACGACAAGGTGGAGGACTTGGCACACGGCTTTGCGATTCCGCAATATGACATCTGCTTCATCGTGAACCCGCAGGAGACCAAATCCGTTACATTCAAAGCAGACAAACCGGGCGTGTTCTGGTGCTATTGCCCGCACTTCTGCCACGCGCTGCACCTCGAAATGCGGACTCGCATGATCGTGGAGAAGAGCTGATCGACGCGGGAAAAGCCCCTGAATGGATGCCGTTTCATGACCAGACCAATCGATGAAACGGTATCCGTCGGCCCCTCACGCATAAAAAAACCGCCATTCCTGGCGGTTTTTTTATGCTACCGGCTCACATCAACAAGTGACCGGCTTATCCCATTTAGGGCCCAGCACAACCGGCGTGGTCTTGAGCGCATCCAGCAAGGTCTCCACCTCATCACGCACGATCAACAGGCTGCGATTGTCCTGGCGGGCAAAGTCTTCGTCGATGGCATACTCCACCATCTTGATCAGTGGATCGAAATAATGCTCCACATCCAGCAAGCCAATTGGTTTGGCATGCACACCCACCTGGCACCAGGTCACGATCTCGAACAACTCGTCAAATGTACCAAAACCACCTGGCATGGCGATGAACGCATCTGCCAAATCTGCCATCATCGCCTTACGGGTATGCATGGAATCAACCACATGCAGCTCCGTGCAGCCGCCATGCCCCAATTCCTTTTCCATCAGGAAATCCGGAATGACGCCGATCACCTCACCGCCTGCAGCCAAAGCCGCATCGGCAATCTCACCCATCAAACCCACATTACCGCCACCATAGACCAACGCCAACCCGCGCCTGGCCAGGGCTTCACCCAACGCACGAGCCGCTGCCTTATAAGCAGGATTTTTACCAGACCGAGAACCACAAAATACACAAACTTTTTTCATCAAAGCACCGCTACAGGATAAGAACCGAGGACTCTTAGGATGACCGCACGCTCGGCAAGTTCCTTCATCGCCTTTTGCACCAAGGCATCATCCCGATGCCCCTCGACATCTACAAAGAAAACATATTCCCACAACCCATCTCTTGATGGGCGAGACTCCAATTTGGTCATGCTGACGCCGTTTTCGGCCAATGGCGCCAACAGCTGGAAGACAGCACCGGGCTGATTCTTGGCGGACATGACCAATGAGGTCTTGTCCTTGCCAGACCGGCTTGCATCAGCCTGCCCCAACACCAGAAAGCGCGTGGTATTGTTGGGCTCGTCTTCAATATTGCTGACCACCTTTACCAGCTCATAGCGCTCTGCTGCGGCCTCTCCGCCGATGGCTGCGGTATTCACATCCTCCGCAGCCAACCGCGCCGCCTCGGCATTGCTGGCCACCGCAATCCGCTCCGCATTGGGCAGATGCAGATTCAGCCACTCATGGCACTGCGCCAAAGACTGCGAATGCGAGTAGATACGGGTGATACCCACCAGATCAGGCCGCTTTCGCATCAGATGCTGATGGATACGCAACACCACCTCGCCACACACTTTGAGCGGCGTCTGCGTCATCAGATCCAGCGAGCGCCCAACGGCACCCTCTGTCGAATTCTCCACCGGCACCACCGCGTAGTCAGCCATACCAGCCTCGGTCTGCCGGAATACCTCATCGATCGAGACGCTAGGCTGCAACTGCGCCGCATGGCCAAAATGCTTGACCACAGCCGACTCACTGAATGTCCCTAATGGCCCCAGAAAAGCAATCGTCAACGGCTTTTCCAGGCTCAGGCAGGCCGACATGATTTCACGGAACAGGCGTGCCACCGACTCAGAAGGCAACGGTCCCTGATTCAGATCTTTCACCCGTCGCAATACCTGCGCTTCACGTTCAGGCCGATAGACCAGGCCCCCGCCCTTCAACACACCGATTTCATGGGCATGGTGGGCACGCTGATTAATCAATTTGAGAATCTGCACATCGATATCATCGATGGCATCACGATGCTGGCGGATCTGGTCGTCGGACATGGTCGCACTGCTGATAACAGGGAAAGGTACAACCAGCATAACATAGCGAACTGCCCGACCAAAGCCCTGAAAGGCCGCGGGTTTGCACCAGTGATGACGGTTTCTCACTGATTTGCATGAATGATTTTGCGATTGATGCCTGATTTACGTATAATGCCTCTTTGCCGCAAGGAGCCACGCATGCGAGTGATTCAAAAAGCGCTCACCTTCGATGACGTTCTTCTGATCCCAGCCCATTCCTGCGTCTTGCCCAAAGACGTCAGCCTGACCACGAAACTGACCCGTGACATTACCCTGAACCTGCCATTGGTGTCCGCAGCAATGGACACCGTGACCGAATCGCGCTTGGCCATTGCTATTGCGCAGGAAGGCGGTATCGGTATCGTCCACAAAAACATGTTGCCGCAAGCGCAGGCCCAGGAAGTCTCCAAAGTCAAGCGCTTTGAATCTGGTGTAGTCAAAGACCCGATCACCATCCCGCCGACCATGACCGTTGCAGATGTGCTGGCCCTGACCCGCCAACATCGGATCTCTGGCCTTCCGGTGGTGCAGAATGGCTTGGTCGTGGGCATTGTCACCAACCGCGATCTGCGTTTCGAGTCAAATCTGACCCAGGCTGTGTCCTCGATCATGACCCCGCGCGAGCGACTGGTCGTTGTCAAGGAAGGCGCATCCAATGAGGAGGCGCGCCAATTGATGCACAAACATCGGTTGGAACGGGTATTGGTGGTGAATGAAGCCTTTGAATTGAAGGGCCTGATCACAGTCAAGGACATCATCAAGACTGTCGAACACCCACAAGCCTGCAAGGATTCACAAGGCCGCTTGCGCGTCGGCGCGGCTGTTGGCGTAGGTGCCGGCACCGAGGAGCGCGTTGAACTACTGGTGGAAGCTGGCGTGGATGTGATTGTCGTCGATACCGCACATGGCCACCACCAGGGCGTGCTCGACCGAGTCAACTGGGTGAAGAAGACCTTCCCGCAGGTGCAGGTGATCGGTGGCAACATCGCCACAGCAGCCGCAGCGCGAGCGTTGGTTGACAACGGTGCCGATGCAGTCAAGGTCGGTATCGGGCCCGGTTCGATCTGCACCACACGTATCGTCGCAGGTGTCGGCGTGCCGCAGATCAGTGCTGTTTCCAATGTTGCTGATGCGCTGGCCAGCACTGGCGTACCTTTGATTGCCGATGGCGGCATCCGTTTCTCGGGGGATATCGCCAAGGCCATCGCGGCAGGCGCGCATGCTGTCATGCTGGGTGGCCTGTTTGCAGGCACGGAGGAATCCCCAGGCGAAACTGAGCTATATCAAGGCCGCTCATACAAGAGCTACCGAGGCATGGGCAGCCTGGGCGCCATGCAGCAAGGCTCTAGCGACCGTTACTTCCAGGACAGCGCAAAATCCAACGACAAATTCGTGCCGGAAGGCATTGAGGGTCGCGTCCCTTACAAAGGCCCGATCACGGCAGTCATTCACCAGCTGGTGGGTGGCCTGCGGTCCTCCATGGGGTATGTCGGTTGCAGCTCGATTGCTGATATGCATGCCCGCGCGGAATTCGTCGAGATCACCTCTGCCGGCATGCGGGAATCGCATGTCCACGATGTGCAGATTACCAAGGAAGCGCCGAACTACCACGTAGATTGATCGACGCTTGGTTCTTCGCTCAAAGCCCGCTGTAATGCGGGCTTTTTGTTGCAGCCAGCACCACCGCTGTCACACCACTCATGCTCCCTATTGCATTGGAGCGGTTTGCGCTGGCACTATATGAGCAGGCTGTCAGTCGCCTCCTATGATTCCCCCCCCACTTCAGGGCGTTACATTATGGATATCGCCACACCACCCGCTGAGCAGGCCTTGATCAATGCGTTGGTCGGTCGCTTTTTCAGTCTATTCACCAATCGTGCAGACCGGGTGCCTGATCTATCGGAGATTCAGCATCTTTGCCTACCAGAATGCGTAATCGTGCATCACGCAGGTGATCGGATGAATGTCATGAGTCTAGCCTCGTTCACGACGCCACGGCAGCAACTACTCACCGAAGGGCGACTGACCGGCTTCGCGGAATGGGAGGAATCGTCACAAACGCAGATCCACGGCCATCTGGCGCAACGCCTGAGTCTGTATTGTAAAGAGGGCCTGCTGGACGGGCAGCCTTTCACCGCTCGCGGGCTCAAACAGATGCAGTTTGTACGAACCCCGCAAGGCTGGCGCATCTCTGCAATGAGCTGGCAGGATGCACAGCCAGATTGGACGCCCCCCGAGCAATTACCACTGCCGATTCAGGCCATGTCGAATTGTGTGGGAGGGGATTGATCCCGCACCATTAAACGGCCATCTGCACCGGCATGCTCTGTAGCAGCCCGGAAAAA
This sequence comes from Chitinivorax tropicus, assembly GCF_014202905.1. Taxonomy (NCBI): domain Bacteria; kingdom Pseudomonadati; phylum Pseudomonadota; class Betaproteobacteria; genus Chitinivorax; species Chitinivorax tropicus. Next base: position 83,092 of record NZ_JACHHY010000009.1, read on the forward strand.
CAACGGTGGCAACCCAATCGAGTGCCACCGTTCAGATTCAACAGACAGATTTACCAATATTTCAATACACGCCCAGGCCGGGCCAGGTATGATTGTCCACCTGTTTAGGGTAGCCCTGCTCAGCTCGGTCGGCGCTGATGTTATAGCGAATGAAACGACGCCCGGTCAGGAAGATATACCCACGCGAGTCATCCCACTTCATAGCGGCGATGATATCGCGTGAATAGCGGGCCAACCCTGGCCAATTCGATTCCGTGACCGCCAGTGGATAGCCTGCATCGGCAGCATCTTTTGCCAGATCATACCGAATGTAGCGACCATCATTCAGGAAGAAAAAGACCTTGTTGCCTGGCCAGCGAAAGGTTGCGCGGATCTGCTTGCCATAAGGGCCGACGCCCGGCCAGGACAGGTTATCGATATTCTTTGGGTAACCTGCATCTACCTTATCGGCAGCCTTGTTATAACGGATGTAACGACCGTCTTTCAGAAAAACATAAGCGATTGTGTTGTCACGGCTGAAAGCCGCCACGATCTGATCTTTATACGCAGCCAAACCGGGCCAAGTCGAATCATCCACAGGTTTGGGGTAGCCCGCATCAGCACGATCCAGACTCTGGTTATACCGCACATAGCTGCCGCCATTCAGGAAGAAGAATGACCGGGTGTTGTCCCAATCCAATGTAGCCTGGATTTCACGGCTATTGATACGCAGGGCTACAGCAGTATCATTCAGCACCAGATTGTAATCAACCTGGCCAGCTTGAGGGCTGGGATCTTTCCAGGCATTTTGCGAAGCGGGAACTGTTGCAACATGCAGGCCATTTCGATAGATCTGCACCGGGGATGCGTCGTCATTCGACCAACGGAAATCCGCATCCGCGCTACGCGAGGCGATCAGCTTACGCACCCCGGCATTGCCGATCAGCGGCGAACCATCCAACAGCCAATTGCTCTGCAATGGAATACCGAGGTGGCGCAATACAGTGGGCGCGATCGAGGTTTGCGCTGGGCGGCCATAGATGCCACCAAAGTCACTGTTCTCCAGCCCCTGCACCACATCTGTGAACTCTCGATTCAATGGCTTATTGCTGGCAATGAAGGTCGTTTTCTCGGTGACAGTTTGCTGTCCGTGATTGCAGCCCGCGCTGTCGCGACCATGATCAGTGGTCACCAGCACCAGCCAGTCTTCCCCCTTGGCTTGTCTGGCGGCCACAGCATCCAGCATCTGCCCCAGCCGACGGTCACTGTCACGCAATGATTGATCGTATGCGGCACCAAAGCAGCTGGTATGCCCGGCATGATCCGGGTCGTCCAGATGGACAAAAGTGAAATCTGCAGCGGTGTTTTTCAACGTATCAACCGCACGATCTGTCACTGCCTGATCATCAATACCCGACACGGTCAGATTATTGGTGGCTACATCATTTTTGTAGAAGTTCTCATTGATGCTCGCCCAGTTATTGATGCTGGCGATATAGGCATTGGGTCGGGCGTCGCGGATGCGCTTGAACAAGCTTGGGAAAGCCGGATTAGCCGGCACTTTATCGTTGCTGTATACACCGTGCTTACCTGCCCACACCCCTGTCAGGATGGTTGACCAACCGGGCCCACTGACCGTGGATTGCTCAACTGCCGCTCCCGCCACACCGCCGGTGTAGCTTTGCGCACTGTAAAGGCGGGAAAAATTGACAGGGTTGACAGCCTGCAACTTTTGATACTGCACCCCATCGATACCAACCAGCAACACCTTGGGGTCTGCAGCATGCGCCGTACCCAGCATGACAGCCAACAGACAGCTTGCAGACAGAACTCGTTGACGAAACATCGTGCCTCTCCGTAATGGCATTGATCGAGTCAACAAGCATGCTGTGGCGACGTGAAAAAGGCGTGACGCACACAAGACATCTAGATGAAATTTTGACCACAGCTCTCATACGGCGCACTTGCCGATCAGCCAGAGGCATCCAGCCCCCTGGATATCAGCGATGATGAAGGCGAATGCTCACTCAGGATGCATCAGGCAACACCAGGCACTGCTACCACACGATTACGGCCTAGATGCTTGGCGCGATACAACAACTGATCCGCCTCAGCCATGGCCAGCGGAAAGGCCCATCCAGTGGGCCACGTCGCCAGCCCCATACTCAACGTGACCCGCAGATCCGGGTGGGAGAGGTGCCAGGCAAAGCCCTCGACGGCGCTACGCACTTGTTCGCACAGTGCGATGCCCTCTGCGATCGGGACATCAAACAGCAGGATGGCGAACTCTTCTCCTCCAAAGCGCACCGCGATGTGCTCATTGCCCACACACCGGCGCAACACCAAGGCAATCCGCTTCAGGACTTCGTCACCCATGGCATGTCCAAAACAGTCATTGATCTGCTTGAAATGATCCACATCCGCCACGGCGATCAGCACCGCTGTATCACCACGCCGCGCCATCGTGCTCTCATCGGCCACACGCAGCTCCAGATAACGACGATTGTGCAACCCGGTCAGCGGGTCGGTAAGGGCCAATTGCCTGAATTCCGTCACCAGCCGGGATTTTTCCCGATCCGCCTCGATCAGCTCTCGGCTGACACGTTGCAGCTCTTCATTCGCTGCAGCCAGATCCGCATGGGAACGAGCCAGGGCTTCATTCTGCGAGCGCAGCAATTGGGTCTCCTGCCGGGCGATATCCAGCTCAAAGCCGATTCGCAATACCGACAGGCGGCTGTCGAATGACTCGCGCTCCAGCTCGCGATACAGATTGTGATAACGCTCAAACCATGTCAGCGCCGAGACAAAATCGCCTGCGGTGCGGCAGAGCGTAGTGTAGTGCTGGTATAACGCCAGCTCCTGTCGGCGGGAGTGGGTTTCGACAGCCACCTCCAGCGCCCACCCCAATTCGACTTCGGCCTCTTTGAACAAGCCGCAGTCGATCAGGGCCTCAACCAATGAGACACGCCCAGCCAATGCGCCCGCCAGATCGCCGCTTTCCTGCAACGAAATGACCGCCTCTCTCAACAATTTCAGACCAGAATCTCTCATACCACGGTATTTGATGCGAAAGCAGGCGAGATGGAGTTTGGCAATTGCACTACGCGGCAGATGATGCTGGGCTGCAATGTCGCACGAACGCTCAAAGGCGGCCTCTGCACCATCGTAATCGCCCAGTTGATCCAAGCAGATGCCCAATGAAGACAAGGTAATCGACAGGTGTCGCCACCAGCTTCGCGCCTCACATTCAGCTATCAATTCAAGATAATGTTTATGTGCCTCGGCTGCCCGGCCTATGGCAAGATAGGTAGAGGCCACCCCATGCAGGGCTGACAGCTTTTCCTCGACCCAGTCAGGTGAGGCAGACAGGCACTGATACGCTCTGATCAGATAATCAATTGCCGTTTCGTAATCGCCGCTCTGCTCATAGGCCAAGCCCAAGCCTCGCAATGCCAGGCCCTGCTCCCGCTGGGCATCGACCTGTCGAGACAAGGCAAGTGACTGGTCGAAATCCATCAATGCCGAACGTAACGAGCACATCGCCAGTTGCGCCATGCCGCGCCAGTAAAACGCCTCGGCGCGGGCCTGCCGATCACCCACCTGCTCCGCCTCCGCCATCACCGTGCCGGCCAGCTCACACGCCACCACTGGTGATTCATTGTGCAGAAATTTCAATCGCTCGAAATGTGCTTGATAGCTGGCTGATGAATCCGACATATCACATCCCATTCCATATTGCCCCAACTGCTGCAGGTGAGACACCCCACCCTAGGGCCTCTCAGATCAGTTCTGCAACAAACGTTGCAGATAATGGCCGGTGTGGCTGATTTGACTGGCTGCAACCACTTCCGGCGCACCGGTGGCAATGATCTGACCGCCACCATCACCCCCTTCCGGCCCCAGATCGACCAGCCAGTCCGCTGCCTTGATCACGTCCAGGTTATGTTCGATCACCACCACGGTATTGCCGTGGCTTGCCAGCCGTTGCAATACTGTCAACAACAGATCGATATCATGGAAATGCAAACCCGTGGTGGGCTCATCCAGAATATACAGAGTGCGGCCCGTATCACGTTTTGACAGCTCCAGGGCCAACTTGACCCGCTGCGCCTCACCACCTGACAAGGTAGTGGCCGACTGCCCCAGGCGGATATAGCCCAACCCTACATCCAGCAAGGTCTGTAGCTTACGCGCCACCACAGGCACCGCCGAGAAGAATTCATGCGCCTGCTCGACTGTCATTTCCAGCACCTCGTGGATACTCTTGCCTTTATAGTGCACTTCCAAGGTTTCACGGTTATAGCGCTTGCCATGACAGACATCACATTGCACATAGATATCAGGCAGGAAGTGCATCTCCACCTTGATCACCCCATCGCCCTGACACGCCTCGCAACGCCCCCCTTTGACATTGAAGCTGAAGCGGCCAGGCCCATAGCCCCGCTCACGTGCAGCGGGCACGCCGGCGAACAACTCACGGATCGGCGTGAACAGCCCGGTATAGGTGGCCGGATTGGAGCGCGGCGTGCGCCCGATCGGGCTTTGATCGACATTGATCACCTTGTCGAACAGCTCCAGCCCTTCGATCGCATCATGTGGTGCGGGCTCCAGCGACGAGCCATACAGGTGGCGCGCGACCGATGCATACAAAGTGTCATTGATCAAAGTGGATTTACCCGAGCCGGACACGCCGGTGATGCAGGTGAACAAACCCGCTGGAATCTCAAGATTGACGCCCTTCAGGTTGTTGCCGGTCGCATTCAGCACCCGCAGATAGCGCTCAGGGTTTGGCTCTCGGCGCTGCGCCGGCACCTGGATCTTGCGCCGGCCTGACAGGAACTGGCCCGTGCTGGATGCCTCGTTGGCCATGATCTCTTCCGGCGTACCGATGGCCACCACCGTACCACCATGCTCCCCTGCGCCTGGCCCCATATCCACCACGAAATCCGCCGCCCGGATCGCATCTTCATCATGCTCGACGACAATGACCGTATTGCTGAGATTCTTCAGATGCTGCAAGGTCGCCAACAACCGGTCGTTGTCGCGCTGGTGCAAACCGATCGAGGGCTCATCCAACACGTACATCACCCCGGTCAGGCCCGAGCCGATCTGACTGGCAAGCCGGATGCGCTGGGCCTCTCCACCGGACAAAGTATCCGCAGAGCGGTCCAGTGACAGGTAGTCCAAGCCCACATTGACCAGAAACTGCAGACGATCCGCGATTTCCTTGACGATCTTTTCTGCGACCGATGCTTTCGCCCCCTCGAATTGCGTATCCTCGAAGAACTTGCGCGAAGTACGCAGCGCCATCTGGTTGACCTCGTGCAAGCTCTTGCCACCAACCCGCACATAACGCGCCTCTTTACGCAACCGCGAGCCCGCACATGACGGACAAGGCTGGCTGTTCTGGTATTTGGCCAGCTCTTCCCGCACCGTGACGGAATCCGTCTCACGGTAGCGCCGCTCCAGATTGTTGATGATGCCCTCGAAGCCATGCACCCGCTCGAATTTGGAGCCCTTCTCGTTCATATAAGTGAAGGCAATCTCTTCCTTGCCCGAGCCATACAACACCACCTTCTGGATCTTGTCCGGCAACTCCTCAAAAGGCGTATCGGTATCAAAGGCATAGTGCCGCGCCAAGCTCTCCAACATCTGGAAATAGAACTGATTGCGTCGATCCCAACCTTTCACCGCCCCTGCTGCCAGACTCAGGTGCGGGAACTCGACAACCCGTTTAGGGTCGAAAAAGCTGATGTTGCCCAAACCATCACATTTCGGGCACGCCCCCATCGGGTTGTTGAATGAAAACAGACGTGGCTCCAGCTCTGGCAGGCTATAACTGCACACCGGACAGGCAAATTTGGCCGAGAACCAGTGCTCCTGGTTCGTTTCCATCTCGACTGCAATTGCACGACCATCAGCATGGCGTAGCGCGGTTTCAAATGATTCGGCCAACCGTTGCTTCATGTCGGCCCGCACTTTCAGCCGATCCACCACCGCCTCGATGGTGTGCTTTTTGTTCTTGTCGAGCTTGGGCACGCTGTCGATATCATAAACCTCGCCATCCACCCGCAACCGGACAAAACCTTGAGCCCGCAATTCATCGAACAGATCCAGGTTTTCGCCTTTGCGCCCGATCACCAGGGGGGACAGGATCATCAGCTTGGTATCCTCTGGCAGCGCCAGCACATGGTCCACCATCTGGCTGACCGTCTGTGACTCCAGGGGCTTTTCGTGATCAGGGCAATATGGCGTCCCCACCCGTGCGAACAGCAACCGCAGGTAATCATGGATTTCCGTGACCGTCCCAACCGTGGAGCGCGGGTTATGGCTGGTTGCTTTCTGCTCGATCGAGATCGCTGGCGACAGGCCCTCGATCAGATCAACATCAGGCTTTTCCATCAGTTGCAGGAACTGCCGGGCATAAGCCGACAGCGACTCGACATAGCGACGCTGGCCTTCCGCGTATAAGGTATCGAAAGCCAGTGAGGATTTGCCAGACCCAGACAAGCCCGTGACGACGATCAGTTTCAATCGCGGCAAGTCCAGATTGATATTCTTCAGATTGTGGGTGCGAGCACCCCGGATACGGATGAGATCGTTCATAGAAGGCAGGGTCAACGGTTGTGCGGCGCCCGCGTTAGGATTGAGCAGGCCAATCTGCTAATATACCGGACTTCTTTTTCCCATTCCATTCAGTACTTTTTCGTTCTTGATGAAATCCTCCCCTCTATCCGCATTCGAATTACGTGCCAGCTTGAGCCTTGCCGGAATCTACAGCTTGCGGATGTTCGGCATGTTTTTGATTCTGCCGATCTTCGCACTGTACGCGCCGCAACTGCAGGGTGGTGACAATCACACCCTGGTCGGCGTGGCCCTCGGCGCCTATGGGTTGACCCAGGCCATTCTGCAATTGCCCTTTGGCATACTGTCTGATCGCATTGGCCGCAAAAAGGTGATTTACATCGGGCTGATCCTGATGGCACTGGGTAGCTTGGTCTGCGCCTCGGCCACTGACATCTACACCATGATCCTGGGCCGCGCCCTGCAAGGCGCTGGGGCAATCTCGGCGGCCATCATGGCGCTGCTGGCCGACCTCACCCACGAGGAGCACCGCACCCAGGCTATGGCCATGATCGGCATGAGCATCGGCCTGACTTTCGCCGCCTCGCTCGCCGCTGGCCCATCGCTCTATCACTTGCTGGGCATGCCAGGCATCTTCGTATTGATCGGCGTCTTATCGATCGCCGCCCTGATCGGCGTCTGGCAGATCGTGCCGCAACCCACCTTGTCACGCTTCCACTCAGACGCCGAGGCCAGCCCCACCAAATTACGCGATGTCCTGCGCGACCCGCAGCTGCTCCGGCTCAACTATGGCATCTTTGCGCTGCATGCCGCCCAAATGGCCATGTTCACGGTCATGCCACTGGTGCTGAAGAACACCGGCCATCTCAGCGCCGACCAGCATTGGCAGGTGTACCTGCCCATCATGGTCGGGGCATTCATCTTCATGGTTCCGGCCATCATCTACGGTGAAAAAAAAGCCCGCCTGAAACAGGTATTCGTCAGTGCCATTGCGCTGATGCTGCTTGCCCAGGCAGGCATGGCATTGGCGTTGAATTCGTTTTGGGAGATCGTTGCATTGCTGGCGTTGTATTTCCTGGCCTTCAACATTCTGGAGGCCACCCTACCCTCGCTGGTCTCAAAAATCGCCCCAGCAGCCGCGAAGGGAACCGCAATCGGCGTGTATAATGCCACCCAATCCTTCGGTGCTTTTCTTGGTGGTGCATCAGGTGGTTGGTTATACAACCACTATGGCACGCCTGCCGTATTCGGCATGTGCAGCTTGATGATGCTGGGCTGGCTATTGGTCGCCAGCTCAATGCGCCCGCCCCTTCCGGTCAAGACACAAATGTTCCATATTGGTGATGACTGGCAAGGCGATGTACGCGAACTGTCGCGCCGCCTGGGCGGCCTGCACGGCGTCAAGGAAGCAGTTGTGATTGCCGAAGAACGCGTGGCGTACCTGAAAGTCCTGCCTCAGGACTGGGACGAAGCCGGCGTAATGAAACTGATTCAGGAGACGAATTGAATGGCCTCTCTCAACAAAGTGATGCTGATTGGCAACCTGGGCCGTGACCCGGAAGTCCGCTACATGCCCAATGGCGATGCCGTCGCCAACCTGGCGATTGCCACGACCGACACCTGGAAAGACAAAAATGGTGACAAACAGGAGCGCACCGAGTGGCACCGCGTGGTGATGTATGGTCGTCAAGCGGAAATCGCCGGCGAATACCTGAAAAAAGGCCGTCCCGTCTATATCGAAGGCCGCCTGCAAACCCGCAAATGGCAAGACCAGCAAGGCAACGAGCGCTACACCACTGAAATCATCGCAGACCGCATGCAGATGCTGGGTGGTCGTGACGGTGGTGGCGGCGGCAGCTTTGATGACGGCGGCTACAGTGACAACATGGGTGGCGGAATGCCCGCCAGCAGCCCCGCCCCACGCCAAGCCGCACCCCGCCCCGCCCCGCCCAAAGCAGCTGCCTCGAAGCCCGCGAGTTTTGACGATTTCGAGGACGACATCCCATTCTGATGCACCACGCAGGTGCGTCACCGCTGGAGACAAAAATGGAGCCTTACCAGGCTCCATTTTTTATTCATCGACCATATTTGAAATGAGTAAATAGCAAATAATGAAAAAAAGCGTGTAACATGCTGAGTCACACATACATAAACCAAATATGCACCTGCACAGGTGTATATTTCACGTTAGCGAGCTTACCTATGAAATTTGAACTCAAGCGGAATCAAGCATTAGAAATAATGGCCAAAACTGGCGTTTGGCGTAATCACTACGAGCCACCCGCTTTCAGGGCTCTCTGGAAAATGGGCGCCAAAATTCCGCCACCTCATTTCACTCCATTCATACCTCTCGCCATTTGCATGGGTTTAACTTTCGGAGTTATGTGGGGAATTTTCATGTGGCTGTTTATGTGGTCACATACAGGCATTGAATTGGAGCACGCACTTTGGGCATCCGGCCTCGCTGGCTTGCTTTTTGGCTTTCTCATGGCGCTTTATTACACATACGGAAAGTACAAATACAAATTGCCCAATTGGAGTTCGCTTGGTACTGAAGTATCCCGCTCCTAACCTTTCGGTCAACGTGACGGCCCAAAGCTGCGCTTCGGGTTCCCTCCGTGCCTGCGGCATTCCGGTCGCACGTTATCTCCAACGTTAACCATCACCAAAACACTCGGCGTAACTATACCTACAACGTTAGGACTCGCTGCCATGCATGTTCTGCAAGGTGATCTTCTTACCTTAGCCATGGAAGGGCATTTCGATGTCCTGATCCATGGTTGTAACTGTCAGCACACGATGGGCGCCGGCATTGCGAAGCAAATTCGAACCCGCTTTCCGCAAGCGTATGAGGCTGACTTGTGTACCGAAAAGGGCTCTCACAAGCTTGGCTGCATCAGTACAGCTCACGTCCATCTGACCGATCATTCTTTTGTCATTGTCAATGGGTATACTCAAATTCATTGGCGCGGTGCTGGCGTGAAGGTTAGCTACGACGCACTGCGGTCAGTCATGTGGCATGTTAAGCAAGATTTTTCTGGGCTGCGCATCGCTTATCCAAAAATTGGTACAGGCCTCGCCGGCGGTGATTGGAATTGCATTAGCGTAATCATCGAAGAGGAATTAGCAGGTGAAAATCACTGTCTTGTCGAGTACCTGCCCTAACACTGCGGTCAAGGCCACTCCCTTCGATCGCTGGACGTTGCGCGATAAAGCGCCGCGCAACGTCCCATACCTCCAACGTTAGGCACCATAAGCAATGAGCCAGTCTCTCATACTCAATCCTCCGGTGCATGGTCAGTGGGCGATCCTGAATCCGCCAGGCCACCCCAAACTTGCTTTCGATTTCTTGGCCGTTGATGACCAGCGATCTCCCTACAACGGGGTGAGTTTGCTCCAACACATTTTTGCCACCATATCTGTTGACGCTACGCTCGCCTGGGGTAAGCCTGTATTCGCAGTGATGGATGGAACTGTGGTGGCCACAAGCGACGGCACCCCGGATCGGCAACGAATCTCTATGGCCAGAGACTTATTTCGGCTTATGTTCTTCGGCCCGAAGATTGCGCCTCCATTTTCTGCTCTGGGTGGTAACCATGTCATTCTGAAATGTGGCGATGTCTATCCGCTCTATGCGCATCTGAAAAAAGGCTCTGTGTGTGTTCGTCCAGGAGACATAGTGCGCAGTGGTGACCAATTGGGGCTGGTAGGAAACTCGGGGTCTTCACTTCAACCTCATCTCCACTTCCAAGTCATGGCTACCCCGGAGCCGTTCCCGCTATTCAAAAATCTTGTTCCATTTGTGATATCTTCCGCGCAGAAGCGTATGAATGGCAAATGGCAGTCAGTCGAACGCGAGGCATTGGCGAATGGTGTGCATCTACAACTGTAGCCTGGCAATGATGCCCGGCCAGGCAATCAACCGAACCTGCGCGAAAAGCGGCGCAGGCCGATTACTTCTACGTTAGGCGTCTTCATATGACTCTTCGCGACTTCCATCGAACCTCGGCATTTGTCATTGTCGCGTTTGCGGCAATGCACATTGCCAATCATCTTGCGTCGTTAAAAGGCGTCTCCACGCACATAGCGTTTATGGAAATTGCTCGCACTGTCTACCGTCATTGGGCCATCGAGAGCATTCTTCTCTTCTGTGTGGCTTTTCAGGTGGCCAGCGGCTTGTGGTTTGTGATTCGTGGCTGGAGTCAGCGCAAAGGCTTAATACCCTGGCTACAGGCTGGGTCGGGTGCATACCTCGCCTTCTTCTTACTCGTTCACGTTGGAGCCGTTCTATTTGGGCGCGCTGTCCTGCAGCTTGATACCAACTTTTACTACGCTGCGGCAGGTCTTCACGTCCCGCCCAATCAATTATTCTTTGCTCCTTACTATTTTCTTGCCGTTACCGCACTTTTTACGCATCTCGGTTGCGCCGCGTACTGGCAACTTCAAACAGCATCTGACTCAACCAGGGCATTTGTGGTTGGAGGCGCGATAGTCGCCGGTGGTGTCATTGCTTTGCTCATTGTGCTATCGCTTGCTGGAAAGCTTCAGCCCGTCAAAATTCCTGCCAATTACAAAGCCACTTATGCAAAGCAAGATGGTTAACCCTACAGTCGAGCGGACGCTCACTTCCACGCTGGGCCACATAGACGCGCCGGGGTCAAGTACAGGAGCAAGCACATGCCAATCAAACGAATGGACAATATTCTCATCGTTGTTGATGATCTTGAAGCGACGAAAGCATTCTTCATCGAACTGGGCCTCAAACTGGAGGGCGAAGCGACCGTCGAAGGGCCAGGGGTTGGGGCTCTCATCGGTCTGACAGATGTGAAGGCCACACTTGTCACTCTCCGAACTCCCGATGGTCAAGGTGTTGAGTTAGATAAGTTTCACACTCCCAATCCGATCCGCTTTGGCCCTGTGAATGCACCAGTAAACACCCTCGGCATACGCCGCATCATGTTCGAGGTTGAGGAAATCGACGGTATGGTCACACACATGCTCGCACACGGCGCGGAGCTCATCGGTGAAATGAACTACGAGAACGCATATCGTCTGGCCTACATACGTGGCCCTGAGGGCATCATTGTTGCCCTTGCCGAGCAACTGCGCTGAGTACCACATGGCGAATTGCCCCTACACTTTGGTGCGACCCAACCCTTTTATCGAGCGGACGGTTTCCGGCGGGCTTCACCCGCCTCCAACCGCCGCTCATGTCCAACACTAGGCGCCTCATGTTGCCACCCGTCAGCGCCATCGTCGGTATCGAAATGATTCGAGATGGGGGATCCCTGCGAGCTGAATTCATAGGAGTCAATGGGTCAAATTATTGCCTTCATTTCGAGCTAATCTCTGAAGAATCTTCCACTGGTGAGTTAGTACGTTTAGGCTACGAACGACCCGTAGTGTTTGAACGATTGAGGCTTCGGGAAGAGAATAGGATCGTATGGGAGGCAATCAATCAGGTTGAGGTGTCATGGGTGCACGCGACAGTGCTCTTGCAGCAACTTCGCGCCCATCCACAAAGTGAGCATGACTTTAAATGGCTTGCCACCATGGAAGAGGTCGCGAAATCCGAGGGGGCAATTCCAGATGATATTCTGCGTGCTCTTGGGCCAGTGCGTGCCCTTCGCCCCGACGCCTAACTCAAACATTAGGAATCGTATTAATGAGCTTGCTCTGCGATCTATTCGTCAATTCCCGCGAAGAGGCTTTGGCTTACGAAAGCACTGCTTCGCTGGATAGAAGTAACAGAATAAAGCGGTTTGCCCCTGTAGAATTCAAGGGACTTACAAGTCTGGAGTTCGGTACTCTTTGGGCTATTCTGGAAAACGAAGAATGGAACCCCGAGAAGCACATGTTGATTGATGTCGCCTTTGGCGAGGGCGGCGAATCATGGCTTCATCAATTTCAAGATGAGTATGTCGCGTTACTTTCAAAACTCGAGGAGACTGATGTCAACGCAGCAGCGCACGAGTGGAGCCAAACAGAAGAACTATCTTGTTCTGCTGACGACATACATCCCGTTGTAGTTGCGCTTGTGCGCCTATCGCAACAATCCATTTCGCAATGTAAAGGCTTGTACATGTGGGGTTCGCTGTGACTCCTAACCCTGCAATCAACCTGACCGGCCTGACGGTCGTCGGGTTATTTCCACGTTAGGCATCGCGGGTGCAGTACAGTGCTCTTTCGGCACAGAACTGGTCCAGTTTTTCACCATAGGGAGTCATTCCATGTTTTCACGCGTAATGCATATTCAATCGAAGCCAGGAAGGCTTGCAGAGATCACCAGCCTATTCCAGGATTCCGTTCTCCCAGCTCTGAGGCGACAAGAAGGATTTGTCTCAACTCTCTTGTTGACAGATCCCGCAACTGGAAAAGGTATGTCCATAACGATCTGGCAGTCGGAGGAAGCCCTGAAAGCCAGTTCAAGCAGCGGATTTCTAATGGAACAGATCAGAAAGGTAGCCCCCCTGCTTGAAACACCCCCCGTCGCAGAGCAACTGGTAGCTCATCTGTAAGTGAAACCGAGCATCTCACCGACTGAGTACCGCCTTCGCCTAAGCATTTGTGATGCCTAACCCTTCCATCGAGAGGACATGCCCCGGCAAGCCGGGTCATGCCTCTCATATCAAACGGCAGGGGCGGTTGACGTTTTACAGCGAGGGGGAGATGGAAGGAGTGCAAACCTGCAAGAATAAGGTTCCTACACCTATCTCCTACAGGTTTGTGATGCCTCGATCGATGCTCAGTGACGAGCTATAGTGACCCACTAAAAAGCAGCATTGTCAGTTGTAGTTTTCAACAAAACGGCTATCCCTGTAACAAGCAGAGAACCAACTACCAACGCAGAGTATGCAAATAGAAAAGCCCTGCGCACAGACATGCACAGGGCTTGCTTATCCAGCCGATGTATTTATTCGCTGATCAGCGCTGAGGTGTAGACCTCTTGCACATCATCCAGCGACTCCAGTACATCCAGCAGTTTCTGCATTCTGGCCGCGTCGTCGCCGGTCAGCTCGGTTTCGTTTTGTGGCTTCATGGTGACTTCGCCCATTTCAGCCTTGAAACCCGCTTTTTCCAGCGCTTCTTTAACCTGGGTGAATTCATAAGGGGGCGTAATGACCTCAATCGAGCCGTCGTCATTGCTGACCACGTCCTCAGCGCCCGCCTCCAGTGCGGCTTCCATGATCGAGTCTTCGTCAACGCCAGGTGCGAAGATCAAATAGCCGCAGTGCTTGAACTGGAACGAGACACAGCCGTCCGTGCCCATATTGCCGCCGTACTTGCTGAAGGCATGGCGCACATCCGCCACGGTACGGGTTTTGTTGTCGGTCAGGCAATCCACCATGACCGCCGCACCGCCAATGCCGTAGCCCTCGTAGCGGGCCTCTTCATAGGTCACGCCCTCCAGCTCGCCGGTACCGCGCTTGATGGCGCGGTCGATGTTGTCGGCGGGCATGTTCTCTTCTTTGGCCTTGTCCACCGCCAGGCGCAGGCGCGGGTTGAAATTGATATCACCACCGCCCATCTTGGCCGCCACGGTGATTTCCTTGATCAGTTTGGTGAACACCTTGCCGCGCTTGGCGTCTTGACGGCCTTTACGGTGTTGGATATTGGCCCATTTGGAGTGACCAGCCATATTGACCTCGATTAAGTACTTGAGTCTGGGAAAAACGCGATTCTACCATGCCCACCACCAGCCTGGCTGGGCCACGTTGGCCCAGATTCTGCCGATGCGGCCTCATCGCCCTCCGCTGCGGCATCCAAGGAGGCCCTGATCCGTTAGGCCCGCTACTCGCCGCAATGCCGCTTTGGCGAGGGCGGAGGTGATATGGCCGGTATGGCTTCACAAGTCACGGTCAAGGCACTCCTGGTAAACCCTAGCAATCAAGCCTGCGGGGCTTGACAAAGCGTAGCGGCAAGCACACACTTTTACGCGCAAATTGTATATACATTTGAACCGGCCTGACAGCAGCTTTCGTCACCACCCGGCAGGGATGATCGTCCCAAGGAATCGAGATAGGTACACATGAATCTGAATACGTTTTATCAGCTGCTGTGGCAGGACTATGTTCGTATGGCACCGCAGGCCGAGCAAATCCACGCATTGTTCAAAGCAGACAATCCCGAGGTCTACAACGATCACGTTGCTTTCCGCACCTTCAACCGCGCACCGATCAATCTGGCACGCCTTGAACAACATTTCTTCAAGCTGGGTTACCGCAGGCTAGAGCCCTATATCTTTGAAGAAAAGAAGCTTTCTGCCTGGGGATATGTGCATGACGACCCTAAGCAGCCTCGCATTTTCCTGTCAGAACTGCTGGTTGAGCAGCTGAGCCCGACCGCCCAGGGCATCATTGACAAAATGTGTAGACAAATAGACGAGGGTATCGCTGATATGATTGATGTGTTCTGGTCTGGCCCACTGTGGGAGATGCCCAGCTGGGACGAATACCAGACGCTGCTCGCAGAAAGCGAATACGCCGCTTGGCTGGCTGCCATTGGCATGCGGGTGAATCACTTCACCATTTCCGTCGATCACTTGGTACGCCCCACTACGCTGGCTGAGGTGATCGATCGCGTCGAACACGCAGGCTTCGCCATCAACAGTGCTGGCGGCAAGATCAAAGGCACGGCTACCCAACTGCTGGAGCAGGGCTCCACACTGGCCGACCGCATGCCCGTCACCTTTGGCGATGGTAGTGTGCATACCATCCCGACCTGTTATTACGAATTCGCCAAACGCTACCCCGATGCGGACGGACAGCTTTACCAGGGCTTCATTGCGGCCAGTGCCGACAAGATTTTCGAGTCAACCAACGTGAATGTGGCGGGGGTTGCGGCTGGCAGTTAGGTGCTGCAGATCACCCCACCACTCAAAGAAAGCAACAGGAGACAACACCATGTACCCGATTCTTATCGTCGGCGCCGGCAAAATCGGCGCCAGCATTGCCAAACTGCTGCACCACAGCGGTGATTACAAGGTGACCGTAGCTGACCGCGACCAGGCTGCGCTGGAGCGGCTGGCCAAATATGTACCGGTTGAAACCACCTTGCTGGATGTGAAGTCTCCCGAGGATTTGGCTCGCGCACTGGATGGTAAGAAAGGCGTGCTGTCGGCCTGCTCATTCGACATCAACCCAGGCATTGCCGAGGCTGCGCTGCATGCGGGCGTCTCCTATTTCGACCTGACAGAAGATGTCGAAACCACACGCCGTATCCGCGAGCTGGCCAAAGAGGCCAAGCAGGGCCAGATCTTCATGCCACAATGCGGGCTGGCACCGGGCTTCATCGGCATCCTCGGTTATGCATTGGCCAAGCGCTTTGACAAGCTCGACAGCGTCAAGATGCGTGTCGGCGCACTGCCTCAATACCCACACAATCACCTGAAATACAATCTGACCTGGTCCACCGATGGCTTGATCAATGAATATTGCAACCCATGCGAGGCCATTGTCGGTGGCAAGCCGATCGAAGTATTGGCGCTGGAGGGGCTGGAGCATTTCTCGCTGGATGGCCTGGAATATGAAGCATTCAATACGTCTGGCGGCCTGGGCACCCTGTGCGAAACGCTGGATGGCAAGATCAATGAGCTGAACTACAAGACGGTCCGCTACCCTGGCCACCAATACCTGATGGATTTCCTGATCAATGGCCTGAAGATGGGGTCGGAAGTCGCTCGCCGCAAACAGCTGAAAGAGATCATGGAGAACGCGCTGCCGATCACCCGCCAGGACGTGGTGTTGGTGTATGTGTCCGCATCAGGCTGGAAGGATGGCTTCTATATGCAGGAAACCGATGCACGCAAGATCTACCACCAGGACATCCATGGCGAGCACTGGTCGTCGATCCAGCTGACCACGTCGGCAGGGGCAACTGCAGTCATCGACCTGCACCGCACCGGCAAATTGCCCGGCAAAGGCTTTGTCAGCCAAGAACAAGTCAATCTGGACGAATTCCTGGCCAACCGCTTCGGGCGCTACTACTCCACGGACTCCGAACACGCAGAAAAGGTCAAGTTATGAAACTCGATACCCAGTTGATCGCGGCCCTGGGCCTTGGCAAATATCTGCAAGGCGAGCAGTGGGCCAGCGCCATCATCAATGGCGAAGCTGTCTTCGACAACGGCCCGGCCAAGCCCCTCCGTTCACCGATCGACCACGCATCGCTTGGTCAATACGTCAACGCCCCAGCAGCAATTACGGAGCAAGCCATCAAGGAAGCCCACGCCGCTTTCCTGAAATGGCGCACGGTGCCGGCCCCCCGGCGAGGTGAGCTGGTACGACTGATTGGAGAGAAAGTCCGCGCCAAAAAGAAAGAACTGGCACAGGTCATCACGCTGGAAGCCGGCAAGATCGTTGCCGAAGCGGAAGGCGAGGTGCAGGAATGGATCGATATCTGTGACTTTGCAGTCGGCCTGTCTCGACAATTACATGGTCTGACCATCGTGTCAGAACGCCCTGAGCACCGCATGATGGAACAATGGCACCCACTGGGCACCGTCGGCGTGATCACTGCTTTCAACTTCCCACAGGCCGTGTGGGCATGGAATGCCATGCTCGCCTTCGTATGTGGCGACCCCGTGGTGTGGAAACCCTCTGAGAAAGCCCCCCTGTGCGCCCTGGCGATTCAATCGGTAGTGGACGAGGTGATTGCCGAATTCGACGGCGCACCACGGAGCTTGTCACAGATCGTGATCGGTGAAGTCGAAACCGGCAAGCAACTGGCCGAATCCCCGCTGGTCCCGCTGGTTTCTGCCACTGGCTCGGTCCGCATGGGGAAAGCCGTCGCGGCTACAGTTGGTGGTCGTCTAGGCCGCTCACTGCTGGAGCTGGGTGGCAATAACGCCATGATCGTCACTGAAACCGCCAACCTGGAGCTGGCATTGCGCGCCATCGTGTTTGCAGCAGCCGGCACAGCAGGACAACGTTGCACTACCTTGCGCCGCCTAATCGTTCAGGAATCGGTGGTGGATCAACTCCTGCCCCGCATTGCCAAAGCCTATGAAACCCTGCCGATTGGCGACCCGCGTGAAAGCGGCAAGCTGGTGGGCCCATTGATCGACGAGCCATCCTTCCGAGCCCAGCAACAAGCATTGGCCGATGCCAAAGCCCAGGGTGGCGAAGTGGTATTCGGCGGCGAACGGGTGACAGCAGGCGTACCAGCCAACGGCTTCTACGTGCGACCCGCTATCGTGCGCGTCAACGGCAACCTGCCAGTGGTCTGCCACGAAACCTTTGCGCCCATCCTGTATGTGATGACCTACAAGACGCTGGATGAAGCCATGGCGCTGCAAAACGGCGTACCACAGGGTTTGTCGTCCGCCATCTTCACAGATCGCATGCAGGAAGCCGAACGGTTCGTATCTCCCGCAGGCTCGGACTGCGGCATTGCCAATGTCAATATCGGCACCTCCGGTGCCGAGATCGGTGGCGCATTCGGCGGTGAAAAGGAAACCGGCGGCGGTCGCGAATCCGGGTCGGATTCATGGAAAAATTACATGCGCCGTACCACCAATACCGTCAACTATGGCAATGCGCTGCCATTGGCGCAGGGCATCAAATTTGATGTGTGACGAGTAGTGGCAGTTTCAGCAAAACGGGCCGCCAAGGCCCGTTTCAATTCAACCACCTTCATAGGCTGAAAGTCTGAGCTGCTCTTGATCAGAGAAATGCTGCGCACGCAGCCGCTGCAATGCCTCCTGCTGTTGTGCTGCGGCCAGCCCGATTTGCAGAATGCTTTCACGCTCGGCTCGATAACCTGCGATACGCCGCTGCCACTCTGCCTCCTCCTGGTCCAACTTAGCCAGGCGGGCGGCGGCCTCTGCCCCCACCTCGGCGGTACGTAATGCGTCGATCTGTGTATCACTTGCGCCCTGCTGTCGAGCCCATGCTTCCTTTTGTGCCAGCGCGGCATGCGAGGTGGCCGCTTGCTGTGCGGCCCGCTCATTGGCGGGTAATTGATCCACCAATGCCTGTAGTTGCTGCGACTTCGCCACGGGTGACAAGCTGGCATCCTGCTCAACTTGCATCTGCGCCAGTGCAATGTCATCGATCTGATCGGCTTCCCCAAACAAAGCGTAGCTGTCGATCGGCGTGAAGAAATGGGCACGCAGCTGCCGGATCGACATCAGGCGCGCTTTGGCGGACTCAAATGTGAGCGCCTGCGATTCCAATCGCGCCCGTTTGCCACGTTCGGCCAAAGCAGTCTTGAATTCAAGGTATTGCACCAAGATCTGCTTACCCCGCAGGGCATGCTCTGGCAGCAGCTCCTGATCCATATCCTGCTCGATGCGATGACGGATCACCGACAACGGCTGCTCACCCAGCGTGGCCAGGTAATATTCAAACCGCTGGATCAGCCCTGGCCCGACTACCAGCTCCCCCTGCCCCTGACGGATCACGCCATCCTTCACGGTGCCGGTCAACGAGGCTGCAAACTGGTTTGTCTTGGATGGCGCGGTGGGTTGGCCATGTGGCCCCGCCGCAATGACAGTATCCGTCTGGTTTGTCATGGCCAGCCCCATCCCCAGCGCGGCGAGCGTGGCAACGCCGATCCAGATGGTTTTCATGTCATAGGCCCGCATTCTTCAGCCGGTTGGCATGCTGACGATAGACAGTCAGTGGGCTGGTTTCAGACAGATGAGTGATACCGAAGAAACCATTGATCTGATCGAGGTGGTTCATCTTGTAATCCACCCGGATCACCTGCCCCAGCCGCTGGGAGCAGGTGTCCACCAGGCCATCATTGGGCACGCCATGAGCCAGCGACAACAAGCCAATCGGGCCATCCAGCGGGTCCAGTACGTTGGTCACTGGGCTACTCCCTCCCCAGGCGTAATAGCGAACGCCATTGACTACATGCGCTCCCTCACCACACCCATGTGGCACGCCGGCGGGGTATTTGGCATTGAATGTGGCCAGACCTTGTGTGGTCAGGCCATCCAGGGCGGCAATGGTATTCTGGGGCAGGTGGTCACTGCCGGTGGCAAAAGTCAGCATTTTGACAAAAGCACCCGCCACTGCCGCAGCCACGGACTCCGACACTGAGCCCGGGGGCGCAACCTTGCGCACGATATCCGCCACTCTGGAGCCAGCATTGACCCCGCCAACACTGGTGACCGATGCCACCAGGTCTGGCCGGACAGCAGCTACATATCGGGCGGTCGGGCTGCCCTGGCTGTGGCCAATCAGGTTGATCTTTGCGGCCCCAGTCTGGGCCAATATCCGCCTCACTTCCGCCAACAGCTGCTCGCCCCGCACCTCGTTGCTGTTGGCGGCGGACACTGTCGAAACAAATACACGTGCACCATCCCGACTCAACTCACCTGGCACCTTGTAAAAATAATTGGCCCCCAGAAAATGATCGAATCCGAAAAGCCCATGCACCAACAGAATCGGGTATTGCGTTTCGGTATACCCAGATGCCAGCCCCGTCTGCGGCAACCACACAGCACTTGCAATGACAGCTGCACCAAGTATGGCTCTATGTTTCACGCTGCTCTCCTGAATATGTTTTGCCCATGGCGGGCAGGGCAACATCAGGGTAGAGCCAACATTTTCGAAAGTAAATAGTCAACATCCCACAAAAAACATGATGGAAAATCAGCACATGATGAATATGGGAAATACACAGCAGGCTGGCCTGACAGAAACTGCCGTGCCACCGCTTATTACCCATATCCATTCTTAATTAGATAACCATCCAGGCAAGACGCCCACAGAAAATTTTCTTGCTTCTGGCCACGCCATATTGAGGTGTTTTCTGCGACTACACATGAGGCGGGGAGGCTGTCTGGCGTGTCCAGAAGGAAATTGCCCCGCCTCAAACAGGGCAGGGATTCAGCTTGCTGCTCGCCCACGCCTGGCGGGCGGGCGGCTTGACCGAGGTGGGGCCGCCTCGATGGGGTCGTCATAGGCGATGCGCAGACGTTGCGCCAGCAAATTGACCGCCATCGCATAGTTCACACTACGGTTATAGCGGGTAATCGCATAGAAATTGGTCAATCCAAGCCAGTATTCGGTTACGCCAGGGTCGGTTTCCAACATGAACACCACCGCAGGCTCGTTGCCTGGTAGCGCGTTGACAGGTTTGATCCCCATGGTGGCCAGCTCATCGATGGTGTAATGCAGGTTGAATTTATCGGCCAACAATTGCTCCACCTGGTTGCCGGAAACCTGTGCCCTTACCGCCACCATGCCGTCCGCCTTCCAGCCATATTGGTTGAAATAGGCCGCCACGCTGCCAACGGCATCTGCTGGATGCCCCCAGATATCGCGTCGCCCATCACCATCCAGGTCGATGGCATATTTACGATAACTGCTGGGCATGAATTGCGGAGAACCCAATGCCCCGGCATAGGAGCTTTTGAGTGTCAACGGCGGCTTATTTTCTTCCCGCGCCAGTAACAGAAACTGTTCCAGTTCCTGTTGAAAATACTCTGCTCGACGCGGGTAATCGAAAGCAATCGTCGTCAAGGCATCCCAAGCACGAAAGCTGCCGGCATTACGCCCGAAATTGGTTTCCACACCAAGGATGGCCACAATGATCTCTGGCGGCACGCCAAACATCTGCCGTGCCTTGTCCAACCAGACCTGATGCTGCCGCCAATAGGCTACGCCGTCACGCACCTTGGCATCAGTGAGAAAATTGGTCTGAAACTGGTACCATGGGCGCGAAGTCGCCGGTTTGTCCAACACATTCAGAATGGTGGGCTTGAATACCGCCTCGTTGAACAAATCGTATAACCCCTGACGATCGAATTGATGTTGCTCCACCATACGCTCGATAAACGACATGACCTCTGGTCTGTCCAGCAGGGCGGGCACGACCACCTCTTCAGCTGGTGTGGTGGGCACGACCAAACAGGTGAATAAACAGGCAACAGCAAATCGGAGAGAGCGACGCATACAGTTTCAGGCTTTGAGGTATGATGAATAAATGATGTCACATAACACGCTAACACGCATCTGGCTGATCGCAGGCTGGGGCATGATCGCATTGGTCTGGTATCTGTGCCTGATCCCCGCCCCGCCTCAGCTGGATATCAATCATGCAGACAAATTGGAACACGCTGCCACGTATATGTTCCTGATGTTGTGGTTTGCCCAGCTCCAACCACCCCGCCGCCGCCGTCAGGTCATCATGTGGGGCTTGATCACCATGGGCATCGCCATCGAATTCGCGCAGAAAGCAACTGGATACCGCAGCTTTGATATGTGGGACATGCTGGCCAATGGTACAGGCGCCGTGCTGGGCATGCTGTTGTCGCACACCATGTTGGGCAGGCTGCTACCTGGGCAACAACGGCACGCCACCGCTGATTGATCACGCATCCAGACTGCGCATGCCTGAACGATATGCAGAACGTTCAAAGCAGATAAAGCGCTTGGCCGCTTCCCAGGCACCTTTGAGCTACGTAACCCGCTTGGTCATTGATCCGCTTGCGCTTTGCTCTGGTCATGTCCCCGTGTCTATGGCTCGATCTGATCGGCCAATTCACGGGATATCAACCCTAAAATATTTTCCCTTCTCACCAATGTGAACCATTGATGAGGTCGCTGTGTCTTCAACAATGGCCACTCGCTCAACGCACCACCCTGAGCCACGGTCAGCACCACAAAGGAGGAGCACAGCCACCAGCCGCCATTGGCGACAACAACGGGCTCCAGTAAACTGCACCCCATCAAGGTCAGGCCATTGCGCATGGCCTGACCACCTCAGTCACGCGGGACTGGCCATGCCAGTACGTCAATTTGAACATCCCCCAGATCAAGGCCATGAGCCAAAAGGAGAAGTCATCATGAGAGTATTGATCACAGCAATGGTGTTGCTGTTTACCACTTCCGTTCATGCTGCAGAGCCAGAACGCTTTGTTTCGAAGATCACACTCCCAACTGGCAACACAGTGGTCGTGGCAGAAGGCGATTTCGAGGCTCGATCGCTTGGTAGCTTCAGTGTACGGCTCTATGACGCCGCTGCGGCTCCGGATGAAACGACATTTTTCACGTCCGGACTCATCCGCCCACGTGACGGCACCATCGAGAAGGTCATGCTTGCCGATATCGATGGCAATAAGCAGCCGGAAATCATTGTCGTTGTACGTTCCGTGGGCTCCGGAAACTATCTTTCGGCGCATGCGTTTTCGGTAAATAAAGACAAATTGGTCTTTCGCGCAGCAGTAGGAGAGCTCGCAGCAGATGCCAATCCAGTGGAGGCACTCCGGAAAGCCAAGAAGTCGAAGGGGTGATTCGACACCCAGGCAGCAGCCATGATGGTGGGCCCAGCGTGCGGCCCACCACTGGACTGGCATGCCAGACACCCCTCTCCGCCCGCGAGTTCGCCATCACCGCTCACGGCGAACAGATGTATGGGGCGCAGCCATATGTCTTTCACCTCGATCAGGTGGTCGAAAACCTGGCAGGTTTTGGGCCGTTGGCTGAAACCATCGGTTATCTGCACGACGTGGTTGAAGATACCTCCACATCGCTGGATGAAATCGCGGAAAAATTTGGCGCATTGGTAGCGGAATGTGTGGCCTTGTTGACAGATGAGCCGGGCTCTGACCGCAAGGAACGGAAGGCGAAAACCTATCAAAAGCTTGCTAGTGTGAGCGGGCACGCAGAGCTGGCGTTGATCGTCAAAGCAGCGGATCGGCTCGCCAATGTCAAAGCCTGCATCGCAGACAGAAAGACCTCGCTGTGGAACAGGTATCGCGAGGAACACCCCGCCTTTCGAGCAGCGGCCTACCGATCAGGTCAGTGCGAGACACTGTGGAGCCAGCTCGATCACCTGCTTCGGGAGGACGCATTCGACGCTGGTATTGAGATCTGACAGCCCCGCCCTGCCAAACCGGCGCGGTCAGATCAGCTTGCAACTACCACGGGTGCGACAACTGAACAGGCGTTGCGGGTGTGGCATATCCAGCTCCGTTGACACGCTTTCATATCATTCAAACCTGGCCTTGTCCCCAAGCATATTTCGGCGCAAACTGGAGACGGTCGCCCTTCCAATCAGCTCTTTACCGCCGACGATTTGGCTGCCACGGCATGCCCCTATGGCACTGGCAGCGGACGGCATGCACGCAGAGCGCCTCTGCTGCGCGTTCTCAGACAAGCGGTACGCAACAGGCTGTTTGTGAAGGAGAAAAAATCTGTGCTTAAGCACGCGAGTGGTCATATCTTCCGTCATCTGGACGCATCTCGGCATCTGCACGGACAGCCTATCCAACTGAATCGTCAAACGCAAGTGAAGCTTCCCCACGCTTGAGCTGACCTGCGCCGGCAGGCGGCACAAGCCCGTTTACAGGAGACTGCACATGGAGCCGAGCACAACCCGCGAATGCTGCCCGAAGTTTGATCCAACGCCTTGGGATGGAAATCCGGTCATCTGGCATGAAAAAAAGTTCGTGAAAGACCACGTCACGAGCTTCCTGCATATTCCGCTGAATTATGGTGCGGTGATGGCCCGGAATCTGGAGGCCATTGAAGCTGCGGGTGCCCTGCCTGAGTCCAGGCTGATCCTGACAGATGAAAATTCACTCTGGGGCGCAGATGTCTACTTTGAGGTCACCAAGGCCATTCCTTCACGCACCACCATCCAGTTGTCAGGCACCTTTCTCGCAAAAGCCTTTGAAGGCTCATATAGCAAGATCAAGCAATGGATGAGTGAGATGTCGCACTATGTAAAAGAACAGGGTAAGCAGATCGAAAAGCTGTATTTCTTCTACACCACCTGCCCGAAATGCGCGAAAAAGTATGGCAAGAACTACGTTGTTCTCATTGCGAAGGTATGACCATCCAACCGTCAGGGCAACGCTTCAGGCGCTCTGCGCTGCCGGGGCGGCTGATTGCCCACATCAAGCGCTGCCGCTGGATGGCGATGGCGCTTGATGTGGGCGCCATGCCAAGCGTCAATCCCTACCCGACAATCAGGCAGGGCGATCCGAAATCCGATCAGGTCTGCGGCATCTCACCGCCCATCACGTCGATCAACTCGGGTAGCAGGTTGGCCAGCTCACCGGTCATGATGGCGAAATTGGCGTCAAATTGTTCATCGGCATTGTCTGCGCCGCTTTCCTTGGCTTGCTCTTGCAGCATATCGAGGAAGCCCAGCTTCTTGATCTGCAGATCTTCGGTGACGGTCATTGACAGGCGGTCTTGCCAGGTGACGGCCAGCTTGGTGACCAACTTGCCCGCAGCCAGGTGGTTGCGTACTTCATCTGCGTGCAGATCCTGACGGCTGCAACGCACGACGGCACCATCTTCGCCCGGGGTTTTCAGCTCACAGTCATCATCGATGGTAAAGATGGCAGGTGGCTCGCCGGTTTGCAGCCAGTCAGTCATGATCAGGCTGGCATTGCCCTGGGTGCGCAATGGGGTGGCACGCAGGCCATCGATGCATTTGCGTAGCCACTCCAGCATCTCTTCGCCCTTTTTGGGTGAGCTGGCATCGACCACCACCCAGCGATTGGCCGGGTCGATGTAGGCCCAAGTCTGGCGCACCCGGCTGAAGGCACGCGGCAGCAGCTCTTCAGTGACGCGCTCAGCGAGATCGCGGCGCTCTTTTTTGCCGACTTTGCGATCCTGCTGCTCTTCAATCTCTGTCACCTTGACCTCCACCATTTCCTTTACGACGGATGCCGGCAGGATCTTGTCCTCTGCAGCCAGTGCGACCAAATAGCAGCCATGGACCGGGTAAACCAGCGCATCCGACAGCTTAGGACGTGGCGCGCGAAAGCCAATGGAGCTCATTTCCATCTTGCCGCAACGCTGGAACTGGGCGCGGCGCAGGCCATCTTCGATCTGGCCGGCGTCGAGGTTGAATTCGGCTTGCAGACGAAACAGTTGAAGATTCTTGAACCACATAGGCGGGATTTCCAAAATCAGGTAAAGGCCGGGCATTTTATCCCAGCCCGTGCCCGATCGCACCTGAAAGCCCATTGCAACAGGTGTACTCACCTCGCAACAGATACTATTTGGTTGACTTGCTCGCAGCTCGGCAACCGATCCATGCCATGCTGTACCATACAGGGAACCGGCCAGATGGCCGTCTTGTCCTTACCCTGATAGAGTCTGGCTGCTGTTCTGTTTGGCCATCCATACACAACAGGCGATATCTCTTTTTATAAACGGGCGATCTATCGTCCACACCCTTGATACCATGTCACTGAATATTGCGCATCCCGAGCCCTCCTCCTCCGCCCCGTCTTCACCCTTGATCATCCGTGGCGCTGACCGCCCCGATCTACTTCGGCAGGAAACGCTGGCCGATCTGTTGCAACACACCGCGAGCCGAAACCCAGACACCATTGCTCTGATCGATGGTGAGCAATCACTGAGTTATCGCGATTTGAACACACAGGCTGATCAGGTCGCCCACCACCTGCTGCTGGCTGGCGTCCGGCCAGGCGATCTGGTCGGGCTATGGTTGCCGCGTGGGATGGCGCTGTTGGTGATGCAGGCAGGCATTGCCAAAGCAGGTGCAGGTTGGTTGCCGTTTGATGCAGATACGCCCATCGAGCGAATAGCGGTGTGCCTTGAGGATGCGCAGGCAAAGCTGCTGGTAGCGGCAGCGGCTTGGCGGGATGCTGTCGCCACGCTGTCGATCCCCAGCCTGGATGAACATCAGCTAAGCCAGCCAGTGCATGGCGAATTGCAGCGCCCGATTGAGCGATTGCCCTCAGCGCCTGCATATGTCATTTACACATCTGGCTCGACAGGCAAGCCCAAGGGCATTCTGATCGACCAACAACGTATCTGCCACTTTCTGCGTAGTGAAAATGCCCTGTTGGGCGTGCGGCATGGTGATCGAGTGTATCAGGGCTTTTCGGTGGCTTTTGACATGTCGTTCGAGGAGATCTGGATCAGCTATCTGGTCGGAGCCACCTTGTGGATTGCGCCAAAGTCGCTTGCCACCAACCCAGAGGCCCTGCCGGATGCGCTGACACAAGCTGGCATCACAGTGCTGCATGCCGTGCCGACGCTGCTGGCCTTGTTCCCGCAGGATGTGCCGAGCCTGCGTCTGATCAACCTGGGGGGGGAGATGTGCCCGGCAAGTCTGGTTGACCGCTGGGCGACTACAGGCCGGGAGATGTTCAATACCTATGGCCCGACCGAAGCGACCGTCTCGGCCAGCCTGGCCAGATTACGAGCAGGGGAGCCTGTCACCATCGGCACCCCGTTGCCCAATTATGGCCTGTTGGTTGTGGATGAACAGCAACAACCTGTTCCACAAGGGCAGACCGGCGAGCTGTGCATCATCGGGCCAGGCGTGGCAATGGGTTACCTGGGCCGGCCAGATTTGACAGCAGACAAGTTTCTGACCAACCCGTGGGCCACCACGCCCCACGACCAGCGTCTTTATCGCACAGGTGACCTGGCCTATATCGATGAGCATGGGCAGGTGATGTGCCAGGGACGGGTCGATGATCAGGTGAAGATCCGTGGCTTTCGGGTCGAGCTGGGGGAGATCGAAGCAATTTTGTGTCGCCAGCCCGGTGTGGGTACCGCGGCAGTGGTACTCCGGCAGGGTGAGGGCGTGGACCAGTTGGTGGCTTTTTGGGTGGCAGAGGGCGACACGCCCCCCGACACAGCCAGCCTACGCCAAGCGCTACGCCAATCGTTGCCGCCTTATATGGTACCCGGTCGCTTTGAGCAGCAGCCCAGCCTGCCCAGGCTGACCTCCGGCAAGATCGATCGCAAGGCGCTGCGGGCACTGCCATTGGCCGCCCCCGCCCACACAGAGGACGGTGACCAGCCAGAAACACCCGCTGAAACAGCACTGTTCGCGGCCCTGCAGGCGCTGTTCCCCGGGCAGGCCATTCGGCGTGGCGCTGACTTTTTCGATGATCTGGGCGGGCACTCGCTGCTGGCCGCCAAACTGGCATCGCAGCTGCGCACCGTGCCGACTTATCACAGCCTGACCTTGAATGCGATTTACCAGGCCCGGACGATTCAGGCCATTGCTGACGCCATGACGCGGTGCGCAGGCGAGCAGCATTTGTCTGCGCCCCCCCCGCGCCAAGCCACGCCCCCGTGGCGCCACTGGCTATGTGGGCTGGCCCAGGCCGCCTCGCTGCCTTTTCTGATCAGCGTGCACATGGTGCACTGGCTGGCCCCGTTTTTCACCTATCACTTTCTGACCGGGGAGGAAGGCGACAGCATCGTTCTGGCGATTGGCGCCGCATTACTGGTCTTCCTGCTGGGGCAGATCAGCGCCTTCGCTGCCTCCATCGCGGGGCGGCGACTGTTGGGGCGGGTGGCACCTGGCCGGTATCCACTTTGGGGCATCACCTACTTCCGCTGGTGGTTGTCAGACCGCCTGCACGACATCGCCCCCCGCTATCTGCTCTCTGGCTCATCGCTGCAAGCCTGGTACCTGCGCGCCCTGGGTGCGCAGGTGGGGCGCGATGTGGTGATCGGCTCGGTCTCGGTGCGTGTCCCGTCGCTATTGCAGATTGGTGATGGCGTGAGCCTGGGCGCCTTTGTCAATCTGGAGAATGCACGGGTCGAGCGCGGCGAATTGGTGATCGGGCCCATCCACATCGGCAACGAGGCGTATATCGGCTCATATGCGGTGCTGGAGGGTCATACTGTGGTGGGTGAGGGGGGCCGCCTGGAGGGATTGTCCAGCTTGGCAGATGGTCAGCAGATGGCGGCAGGGACACGTTTTGAAGGGGCGCCTGCCCGTAAGGTCGGGTCAGTCGATCCATCCACACGCCGCCCACGCCCCGCGTTGTCTACCCGACGGCAATGTGCGGAAGCGGTCTTTTACGCGCTGGGCGCGATGTTCACGTCGGCTCTGTTTTTCATACCGATCTTTCCGACATTCATCTTGGTCGATTGGCTGGATGGCCGGTGGCTGGCCCCGTCCCTGCCCGACCACGGCCCGATGTCGGTCGCATTGCAATACTTTGTGTTGGCCATCCCAGCGAGCGCGCTGCTGGTGGTGTGCACCGCCCTGTTGTCTGCGGCGATCCGCTGGATCGCTCTGCCCCGGCTGCAACCCGGCACCTATCCAGTGCATGGCGGGGTGTATTACCGTAAATGGCTTGCCAACCAGATTCAGGAGTCGAGCCTGGCTGTCTTGCATGGCGTGTATGCAACGGTATACGCGCCATGGTGGTATCGCCTATTGGGTGCCAAAGTGGGCAAACGCGCCGAGATCTCGACCGCTTTGGGTGTCGTGCCGGACATGCTGACCCTGGGTGACGAGACTTTCATTGCCGATTCAGTCATGCTCGGCGACGAAGAGATCGACGGCGGTTGGATGACCCTCAAGCCCACCGTGGTCGGGCATCGCAGCTTTGTGGGCAATGGTGCGTATGTACCAGATGGCACATCGCTGCCGGAAAACGTCCTGATTGGCGTGCAGACCAAATGCCCGGCCACCGCAGCCATGCAATCCGGCGACACCTGGATGGGCTCACCCGCTTTGCGACTGCCCGCCCGGGAATGCCTGGCCGGGTTCCCTGACCACCTCACCTACCGGCCATCCTGGCGCAGGCGCCTGGGCCGTGCGCTGGTCGAAGCCGCCCGCATCGTATTGCCGCTGGCGCTGACCATCGGTGTAGGTTATCTGATCGTCTACACCGCCATGCCAGCCGCCGAGCGGGGTGAATGGGGCCAATTCGCCTTGCAGCTGGCGAGAGATGGCCTGCTGTATGGCTTGGGCTGCTTCGGATTCGTTTTTTTGTTGAAATGGCTGCTGATAGGCCGTTATCGCCCGCAGGCAGCGCCGATGTGGACGCCGTTCGTCTGGCTATCTGAAGCGGTGACCAATCTCTATGAGGCGATTGCCGTACCCAACTTCGTCAACATGCTGCGCGGCACCCCGATGATCGGCCCGATGCTGCGACTGATGGGGGCTCGCATCGGCAAGGGGGTATATCTCGACACCACCGACCTGACCGAATTCGACTGTGTCCACATTGGTGATGATGTCGAGATGAATGCCTGGTCTGGCCCACAGACCCATCTGTTTGAAGATCGCATCATGAAGATCGGAGAGGTGCAGATTGCCACCGGCGCCTGTGTGCGTGCCCGCAGCACCATCCTCTACGATGCGGCGGTCGGACAACATGTGTTACTGGGGCCGCTGACGCTGGTGCTCAAGGGTGAGCGGATACCCGCCCGCAGCGCCTGGATCGGCTCCCCAGCCCAACCGCACCAGATCTGAGCCCCTCGCCCCAGGGTATGGGCTGAGCAGCCAGGCCCTGCGGGCAGCTACAGTTTTTCGCCCGTCCCCCCTTAGCCGACATCTTGATCGGTTGAGGGGGCTGTTTCCTCACGGTGCTTTTCATCGTCTTCCAGATAGGCTTCCGTCAGGCTCAGCGCGGTTGCCATCATCACCGGGCCCAGCACCACCCCCAAAAAGCCGAACACCGCGATGCCCCCCAGGATGGAAATGAACATCAGCAGCTCGTTCATCTCACTGTGGCCTGACATCAGGATCGGGCGCAACAGGTTGTCAATCATGCCGATCACCCCGAACCCCAGCCCCAGCAAGACCAGACCGCTGACCAGATCCCCGGTCGCAATCAGCCACAAAGCCGTGGGCAACCACACCAGTGCGGTGCCGATGGCAGGCAGCAGCGCCAGGAATGTCATGACCATGCCCCAGAACAAGGCACCATGGATACCCAATGCAAAGAATATCGTGCCGCCCAGCACCCCTTGAGCCAATGCCACCAACAGGCTGCTGGTCACGCTGGCATGGATCAGATTGCGTGTCTGACTCAGTAGCCGGTCACGGCGCTCTACTGAAAACGGCATCAGGCGACGCACATAGTCGGCCAAGCGTGGGGCGTCGCGCAGGCAGAAATACAGCGCAAACAACGTCACCAGTAGATCGAGCAGGAACAGCGCTGATTTACTTGCCACCGCAGCCGTCTGCCCAGCGATAAACCCCGCCGCCTTTTTCATGCCATCGTTCAACATGGCTTTCAATTCCGACATCGGCGGCACCGGCAGATGCTGCTGCGCCCAATCCCAGGCCTGCGACAACACATGGGGCAACGCCGGCAGGTTGCCATTGCCCAACACATTCTGCAGCGCCGAGATCCCCTGGTAGGCCTGGCGCACCAGCTCGGCAGTCAAGCCCAGGGCAGGCAGCACCAGCAATAATGTGACCAGAAAGGTGGTGGACAATGCCGCACGTTTTGCGCTCATCCGGGCTTGCAGCTTGCGATGCAGTGGATACACACAGACCGCCAGCACGCCAGCCCAGCACAATGGCACCAGAAAGGGCTGCAGGATTTCGTATAGCAAGTAAAAGATGATCGCGATGAACAGATAGAACACGATTCGCGATAACGCATAGTGCTGGGGGTCTTTGATCACGGAGGACTCCTCATTGGCTTGATTGGATTCTATCCGATAAACGCTGACGCAACAGCGCCGCCACCGGGCGCTTGCACAGCCCGCTACGGAAGCAGGCATTGTTGCTATACTGGATTGCACATCGTTCTGACGAGCCCATCATGAAACTGATTGCGTCGTTGACCAGCCCCTATGCACGAAAGGTACGCATCGCCCTACTCGAAAAACGCCTCGACTGCGAGTTGATCGTCGATATCCCGTGGGAGGCCGATACTCATGTCCCAGACTACAATCCACTCGGCAAGGTGCCTGTGCTGGTGGCGGATGATGGGGAGGTGTTCTATGACTCCAGCGTCATTGTGGAATACCTCGATTCGGTGCTCAGCCAGCCAAGCCTGCTTCCACCACCAGGGCTGGAGGCGGTCAGAACCCGCAAACTGGCCGCGCTGGCAGATGGACTCTGCGATGCTGCGGTTGCCATCTTTCTGGAACGGAAACGACCGCCTGCGCATCAAAGCGTCGAGTGGGTCAGCCGACAGCAGCGTAAGATCGACGCGGCGCTGGCCACCCTTGAACGAGCAGCGGATGACACTTGGCTGATCGGTGGGCGGCTCAGCCTAGCCGACATCGTGGCTGGCTGTGCGTTGGGCTATCTGGATCTGCGATTGACCGAGATCGACTGGCGAGCCCGCCACCCCAGGCTCCACAGCTACTTTGATCGGCTGATGACCAGGGAGTCGTTCTTGCAGACCATGCCACCGAGTAGCTGACCCACCAGCGGGAGTCACCATTTTGCCGGCCAAGCCAACCGCCAACCCAGCCACCCCGCCCACGGCGCTGCTGCCCGCCTTGGAAGCCACGCTACACGGCAAATTCACCCATCTCCGGTTTGCGCCACCACTGGAAGCGCACTATCTGACAGACACCGCGCCCGCACGGTCACGCCGCTATGTCTTGCTGGGGCTGATCGCCGCGGTACTGTTCAACATCTTCAACTTCACTGATCAGCTGATGTTGCCGGATGTCTACCAACTAGCATGGATGATCCGGCTGACGGTGGTGACCCCGCTCATGTTGGTGATGCTCGCCTTGGGCCGACTAGGCAAGCTCGACCCCTATCTCGACGCCATGGCCATGACGCTGGGCCTGCTCTGTTGTATCAGCCTGGTGTTCATCATGAACATGAGCAGCCATGCCAACGCCATCCACTACGTCAAGGGTCTGATGTTGACTTTCATGTATGTCAGCATCGTGGTCCGCATGCATTTCTGGTACACATTGGCCAGCGCGATCTTGATCATGGCGGCAGCGGGGCCCACCATCATGTCTCTGGCCGGCAGCGCCATTGAGCTCAAGATCAACAGCCTGGTGGAGCTGACCGCTACCATGGTGATCAGCCTGATGGCCAATTACCAGATGGAATTCGAAGCACGTCGCGAATATCTGCGCAATCTACGCGAAACCCTACGCACCTCGGCGTTGGCGGCTGAAAATGCGGCGCTGTCGAAAATCGCCACACTGGATGCGCTCACCGGGCTGGCCAGCCGTCGGCAGTTCGACACGCAACTGCAGTTGATCTGGCAACAGGCTGAGCAATTGAACCGCCCCATGTCGTTGATCTTCATCGATGTGGATCATTTCAAGCGCTTCAATGACCATTACGGACACCCGGAGGGTGATCGGTGCCTGATGCAGATCGGAGAGGTGATCCGCAGCTCGCTGCAACGCCATACCGACCTGGCAGCACGTTATGGTGGTGAGGAATTCGTGGTACTGCTGAAGGAATGCGCCCCAGAGGATGCATTGATTGTTGCCAGGCGGATACGCCAAGCCATGCAGAACCGCGCCATTCCACATGCGGACTCGCCCACCGCGCAGATCGTCACGCTCAGCCTGGGGATCGCAGGCGGCATGCCGAGTGAGTTCAACACCGCCGCCACGTTGATCGAAGCGGCGGACGACGCGTTGTATCAGGCGAAATCACATGGCCGCAACCGGGTCGTCACCTTCAACAAGGCACATCTGAAACAGAACATCACTGGATAATGCCACCACCCAGGCACACGTCACCATCATAGAGCACCACAGATTGGCCCGGTGTCACTGCCCATTGCGGCGAGTCGAACAGCACCTCGCAAGTCTGATCATTGACCGATACCAAGGTGCAGGCCGCATCCTGTTGACGATAACGTGTCTTGGCGGTGTACCGGCCCAGCGCGGGCGGGGTGTCCTGTGTCCATGACAACTGTTGCGCCACCAGATCCGGCCTCAGCAGCAGTGGGTGGTCATGCCCTTGCACCACGATCAGCTTGTTGTTTGGGATATCCTTTCCCGCCACGAACCACGGCTCGCCTTGCCCGCCGATGCCCAGCCCCTTGCGCTGGCCGATGGTGTGATACATCAGCCCCTGATGCTCACCCATCACCTTGCCTTCTGGCGTCACCATCGGCCCCGGCGTGCGCGGCAGATAGCGATTCAGGAATTCACGAAATGGTCGCTCACCGATGAAGCAGATGCCGGTACTGTCTTTCTTGGCAAAATTGGGCAGCTTGGCTTCCTCTGCCAAGCGGCGCACTTCGGTCTTGCGGATATCGCCCAATGGGAACCAAGCCCGGGACAGTTGCGATTGGCTGAGACGATACAGGAAATAGCTCTGATCCTTGGTGTCATCAACCCCTTTGGCGAGGAAATGCTGGCCATCCTGCTCCACTTTGCGGGCGTAATGGCCGGTGGCAATCACCTCGGCGCCCAGGCTCATCGCGTAGTCCAGAAATGCCTTGAATTTGATCTCGGCATTGCACAGCACATCCGGGTTCGGGGTGCGGCCCGCCGAGTATTCATCCAGAAAATACTTGAATACGCGGTCTTTATATTCCCTGGCAAAGTTGACGATTTCGATGTCGATGCCGACGATATCGGCCACCGCAATCGCATCCGCCGCATCCTCTTTGATCGAGCAATATTCGTCGTCGTTGTCGTCTTCCCAGTTCTGCATGAACACGCCGATCACTTCGTGGCCTTGCTGCTTCAACAACCATGCCGTGGCCGAGGAATCCACCCCACCCGACATACCGACCACCACGCGTTTCTTACCACTCATTGCTTCCACTTTCCAATTGATCAGGCGGGGCGCCAAGCCACACGGCATGGCGAGCCACTCGTCCCCACCAACCGCAACGGCCATGCGATCAGCTCACCGCCAGGGCCAACCTTGGCCGCTGCATCTGGCTGCAGGTCTTCGACCAGGAATTTGCCATGCGCTGCCAAGGTTCGATGAAAATAAAACATATCCTGCCCGACGATGCCTGGCGCTCCATCCAGCACCCAGACCGGCTCTGGGCCAGCCAGCAAGGCATGGAACTGCTCGAATGACAACCGTGCCTGCGGGCGGAACCGGATGAACAGCATATG
This sequence comes from Chitinivorax tropicus, assembly GCF_014202905.1. Taxonomy (NCBI): domain Bacteria; kingdom Pseudomonadati; phylum Pseudomonadota; class Betaproteobacteria; genus Chitinivorax; species Chitinivorax tropicus. The sequence continues at coordinate 117,387 of NZ_JACHHY010000009.1, forward strand.
CGGCCCAGCTGCCCGATATTCAACCGATACATCGTGCAGCCCCACTTCGACCCAATGATAGGGGCCGACCAACCAATCCAACTCAACGTGCTCCAGCGTTTTGCCACTGGGGATGAAATGGCGTGGTGCATCGATGTGGGTACCCGTTTGCGTCCCCATGCAAAGCTGGGTGACGCAATAACCCTGCTCTGTGACATCGCACCAGGGGGTCACCTCGAATGCCGGGTCGGCATACACCGCCTCGCGATAGATAGGCAGGTCTCTATCCATGGGGCGGGTCAGATCCAACCAGCTCATGATGGCAGCAGCGTGGTCAACACGCTGAGCGGGTAGCGCCGGCCAGACAGGTAGTCCTCCACACAACGCAGCACCAGCGGGCTGCGATGCTGATCTGCACAGGCTTGGATCTCGTCCCATGTCATCCACACCGCTTCGATGATGCCCTCATCCAGCGCTTGCAGGGGGTCATGGCTCAACAGCTCACCACAGAACGCAAAGCGCAGATAGGTCAATTCGGCCTCCGGCACGGGCATCAGATACACCCCGAGCAAAGCCTGGGGCTGAAACTGCCAGGCTGTCTCTTCGCGGGTTTCGCGCTGGCAAGCGGCGGGCAGCGACTCCCCCTCATCAAGATGACCCGCTGGCTGGTTGAAACGGATGCCATGCGCCGTCTGCTCTTTCACCAACAGAAAGCGGCCATCGCGTTCGATGACCGCCGCCACCGTGACATTGGGCTTCCATCTCACCTCAGTCATGCGCCCCTACCCTCATTGGCCTGGTTGTTGATACTGGGCATGCCTTGCCTGTTTGGCATAGTTCTGATAGGCAGGAATGGCAATGGCGGCCACGATGCCGAGCAGCGCAATCAGCGGGAAGACCAGGGCAACGAATACCGTGCCTTTGCTGTGTTTCTCGGCGGGTGGGCCATATTGGTTCGGCCCCGTGTCGCCTGCTTTGAACACGAACAGTAGGTTGATCAACGGCACAAACACCATCAATGCCGCCCAGCCGCTCCAGCCCATATCATGGCAACGGCGCCGGGTGACGATCAATGACATGATCACCAGCGCCGACCAACCCAGCACAGCAACCAAACCGCCCAGAAAGGGACCAAAACTGCTGGTGGCCAACCCACTGAGTACGCCGAAAGGCACCACCACCAGAAAATAATTGGCTGTCTGAAATGCCAGATAGCGGATACGACCAATCCGACCGCGCAGGGAAAACAGACTGGGCTGATAGGTTTCATCCACCTGTCTGTCCACAGCCACATTGGGTGCCTGATAGGGATTCACGCCGCCAAGCTCAGCCATCTACGACCTCATGTCCGTTGATTTTTAAGTCGCCCATTTTATTGTATAAGCAGGTAAAGCGCGATAACACCTCACCCTCAAGTGCTGCCGCCCAACCAACACCACCAACGAACGGCCACAACATTTACCAAACCGACCCATCATGCTGCTGACCTTCCCGATCTACCTGAGCTGCCTGCTGCTGGCGCTGACCATTGCCTGGTGCTTGCTTGCACCGCCCACCCACGCCGCATTCCACGCCATACGCTGGGCTGGTGTCAGTTTGACCAGCCTGAGCGGCTGGTTGGCAGGTTTGATCACCCCAATCGGGCTTCTATCATTATTGGGCCTTGCCGTGCTCATGGCGGCCAGGGCGCGCTGCCGAATGGCTTGGCATCGAAACATGTTGACGACGCTTGCTGTATTGGCCGCCCTTGCCATGGCATTGCATATGCTGCCCGGCTTTGAGCGGGTCGTCATCTTTCATGGCATCTTGAGCGAGGGCAGCACCCCTGCGCGCATCAGTTGGACTTTGGATAAAGCACTGGCAGGGTTGATGCTATTCGGCCTGTACGTGCCCAGCACGGCCCCACGTCCAGCCAAAACCTGGCTGATATTCGCCATCTCGCTCATGTTGGGCATCTTGATGTTGGGTGTATTCAGTGGAATGTTGAATTGGTCGCCTAAAACCATCAACCAGGTGGCGCTGCACTGGCTGTTCGGCAACCTGTTTCTGACCACCTTTGCCGAAGAAGTCGTCTTTCGCCATTGGCTGCAGAACAGCCTGGCCCATCACCTCGCCCACAGACGATTCGGCACACCCATGAGCATTGCCCTGGCCGGGGTTGCCTTTGGTGTCGCACACCTTGCCGGAGGGCCATTGTATGCGCTGCTGGCCACGCTGGCGGGTTGCGCCTACGGCTTGGTCTATGCCACATTCCCGAGCCGATGGTCACCAGTGCTGGCGCACACGGCCTTCAACAGCCTGCACTTTTTTCTGTTGACCTATCCGTTGTCAGCGGGTAATTAGATCCGTTGGCAGGGTTTCCTTGGTGCCTGCCCGCTGTAAAGCAAAGGCGGTCACCCGCCATATGCAGACAAGGTGGATGGCCTACTGGGCTCTTTGATTGAAAGATCAGGTCGAAAGCACAATGTATTTCTCAGTTCAAGACAACACAGCACAACTTTGTTATCAATTGATGGCGGGGAGCATCGTCCCCAGGCCGATTGCCTGGATCAGCACCCGCAGCGCGGAGGGTATGGACAATCTGGCGCCCTATTCCTTTTTCACCGTGGCCAGCTGCAACCCGCCGGTGCTGGCCGTAACGCAGGTCAACCCCAGAGATCGGGCGGCCAAGGACACTCTCAACAACCTAAGCGCCGCTGGGCAATGCGTGGTCAATATCGTCAGCCACGACCAAGCCGCACTGATGAACGCCAGCTGCGCTGACTACCCGCCAACCATCAGCGAATTCGATGCGCTGGGTATCGCCCGCACAGCAAGCGCCCTGGTTGAACCATGTGGTGTAGCGGCAGCCCAGGTGCGCTTTGAATGCCGCCTGCGCGAGATCAAACTCATCTCAGCCGAGCCGATGGGTGGCACCATGATGTTATTGGACGTGCTCGGTATTCATGTCGATGATGCGTTGCTCGACAATGGGCAGATCAATCCAGCCCTGCTGGATGCCATCGGGAAACTGGGTGGCGATGGCTACAGCACCACCCGTGATCGCTTTGCCATGTCACGCCCGGTTTATTCAGCTGGCTGAGAGCGGCCCACACCTTGGCGGATCAGCACAGTGCAGAGTGCCAGCCAGGCAGCCGCCGCTGTCCGCCTTGACCCACCCCCATCACAGCAGGATAATTCCGCTTTTCTTTACAAACACTTACCTAAAATCCACGCCATACCTGTGCCTGAAAACCTGCCAGCGTATCGTGCGGACAGGTGAAACACTGCTTTTTCCGATGACTGCATCCCCTACTACGCTTCCCCCTCGCCGCTTTGCCATCGCCCCCATGCTGGATTGGACTGATCGGTTCTACCGCCATTTTGCCCGGCTGATCACACGCCGCACCTGGCTCTATACCGAGATGGTGACCACCGGCGCACTGATCTATGGCGAACGGGAAAAATTCCTGCGATTCGATGAGATCGAGCATCCGATCGCTATTCAACTGGGTGGCAGCGAGGTGCCCGATCTGGTGACCTGCGCCAAACTGGCTGCTGATTGGGGATATGACGAGATCAATCTCAATGTCGGCTGCCCATCTGAGCGAGTGCAATCCGGAGCATTTGGCGCCTGCCTGATGGCCGAGCCCTTGTTGGTGGCGGATTGCCTGAAGGCCATGCAGGATCGGGTCGATATTCCTGTCACCGTCAAGCACCGGATCGGCATCGACAAGATCGAGGAATACGGCTTTCTACGCGACTTTGTCGGACAGGTGCATGATCGTTCGGGCTGTCAGGTGTTCATCGTCCATGCCCGCAATGCGATATTGAAGGGCCTCTCCCCCAAGGAGAATCGAGAGATCCCTCCGTTGAAATATGACTATGTCCATCAGCTGAAGCATGATTTCCCACACCTGGAGATCCTGATCAATGGCGGCATCACCTGCCACGACGCCATTGCAAACCACCTGCAGCATGTCGATGGTGTCATGGTGGGCCGCGAGGCATATCACAACCCCTATTGGCTGGCGGAGGTCGATGCACGCTACTATGGCGATGACCGGCAGGCCCCCAGCCGGTCGGAAGTCATCCATGCCTTCATGCCGTTTGTCGAATCCTGCTTGGCGGACAACGTGCCACTGCCATTCATCACCCGCCATATTTTGGGCCTGTTCCAGGGCCAACCTGGCGCCCGCCAGTGGCGTCGGACATTGTCCGATGCGCCAACACTCAGGAAATCCGATGCCAGCGCCATCACCCGGGCGCTCGCGGTCATCGAGGCGGTTGGCCGGGCTCACACCCCACCCCCACCGGATACAGCGCCATGCACATAAGCCAACGGACCTGAAAACCGGCTTCCGGCAATGGGTTGTTTGAAATCGCACCAGTAGAACCTAAAGTAAAGGTACCACCAGCCGACCCAGCACCCTATGTACATCGCCCCACCCGCCCTCCTCTCAGGCACGCTCAGCCATCGGCTGAGCGGACATTGCGAGGTTGGGCATGGTCAGTGAGAAAACCAGTGCATTGATCATCGATGATGCGCTGACCGTGAGACAATCGCTTCGGGCCATTCTCAGCCAGCTAGGCATCACCCGTGCGGAAACCGCCTCGACCATTGGTGAAGCGAGGCGGCGTATCAATTCGACCCAATTTGACGTCATCTTGTGCGACTACCATTTTGGTGACGGCACCAGTGGCCAGGAGTTTCTCGAAGAACTGCGCAGAGACGGCAAGCTGTCGCTCTCGACCGTATTTTTCATGATCACGGCGGAATCCACCTATGAGCGCGTGGTCGCGGTGGCCGAGGTCGCGCCGGATGACTATCTGCTCAAGCCTTTCACCAGTGCCCAATTGCACGACAGGCTGGTTCGCGCCGAAAACAAAAAACAGGTGCTGTTGACGATCTACAACAAGATCGAGCGGGGTGACCTCCCTGGCGCAATCAATGCGGCCAAAGAGCTGCTGGACGTCACCAAGACCTATCGCACCGATGTGATCAGGCTGCTGGCCCATTTGCTGATGGAAACAGGGCGCGTGAATGAGGCCGGCGAGTTGTACAGCTCTTTGCTGTCCACCCGCACCGTCCCCTGGGCCAAGCTGGGCTTGGCCCGCGTATTCGGCGCCAAAGGGCAGGGTGAGCAAGCGGAAGCATTGATGAAATCCATCATCGCGGACAACCACATGTATGTGGATGCCTATGATCAACTGGCCACCCACTTCATCACCCAAGGCCGCGAAGATGAAGCCATGGCTGTCATGGAAAAAGCGCTGGCGGTCACCCCCCACAATCTGGCACGGCTGCAGCAGGCAGGCCAGATAGCCTATCGCCTGGGTGAACACGGCAAGGCCAGGGGGTTTCTGGAGCGGGCCGTCGCCCACGGCGGCAATTCCAATCTGCTTGACCCACGTGCTGTCATGTACCTGGCCATTTCCTGCTACGCCGAAGGCAAACAGCGCGAAGCCGAGAAAATGGTGCATCTGCTCACCGGGCTGGCAGAGCGCGAGCCATCCTATGAGCGGCGGATGCTGCTCGTCTTGAGCAACGCCGCGCGTGCTTGGGCGATTGGCAAGCCTGACCAGGCTGTTTTCGTCTTGAAGGAGATCGGCAATCATATCCTGACACCAGAGCTGACTTTTGAGCTGGCGGTGGACTTCCTGTCCGTATGTGCCCGCATGGCCTCGGGAGAAACAGCGGTGCTGGATTGGGCCAATTTCATCGTCAAACGCTTTGCCGTGGCCCGCGCCGCCAGTGAAAAGATGGAAATTGCCGTCAAGCAATCCAAAGAGCTGACCGGGGTCGTGCAGTTCATCTCTCAGGAAATCAACCAACTGGCCAGCCAAGGCGCCATGCTGGTCGTCCAACATAAGCTGTCAGAGGCAGCCGATCACCTGTACACCCACGCTATCGAAACCTGGAATGCACGGCTGCTGCTGGCCGCCGCCAATGCCTGCCTGCGTTGCGCCAAGGCTGACCTGGAGGACAGCTATCGCCTGGGTCATGCGGAAAAATGCGTGGAGATATTGGTGGCGCAGCGCTATGAGCCGGAAACGGTCGATCAATTGATCACCGAACTCCGCGCTGTCCGTGATCAAATCCAGCGCAAAGACCAGAACACGCCACCAACAGCTTGATCAGTCGTCGGCAATTCGGCAACATTACTGCTGTGAATACCTCCAGCACACCAACCGATCTGCCCGTCACATCCGCTGCCGTCCTTCAACGGCTGGCCAAGCTGGGCATCCACCGCCGCTTTGATTTGATCCTGCATCTGCCATTGCGGTATGAAGACGAAACCCATCTCTATCCCATTGCGGACGCGCCCCTTGGCGAGACAGTGCTGGTCGAGGGCGAGGTGACCCATCACGAGATCAGCTATCGCCCTCGGCGGCAATTGGTCTGCCAAGTGAGAGAGGGCGAATCCGTCCTGCATGTCCGCTTTCTGAATTTCTACCCGAGCCAAGTCAAACAGTTTGCGGTCGGCAACCGGGTGCGCCTACTGGGAGAGATCCGCCACGGCTTTTTCGGAGCTGAGATGGTGCACCCCAAGGTCAGAGTGGTCACGGATGGTACCAGCCTGGCGGAAGCCTTGACGCCAGTCTATCCCACCACGGCGGGCCTCACACAACCCTCACTACGCAAGCTGATCGCCAGCGCAATGGGCACCAGTGAACTCAGCGACACGCTACCATCCGCCACCCTTGACGCACTGAACCTGCCTGCCTTCGACGGCTCGGTGCGGCTGTTGCACAACCCACCACCCGATGTCCCGCAACGCGCCCTGACCGAGCGGGAACACCCGGCCTGGCAGCGGCTGAAGTTCGATGAACTGCTGGCTCAGCAACTGTCGATGCGGACAGCGTATCGGGCGCGGCGTGACAAATCAGCGCCAGTATTGACCAGCCCAGGCACACTGGCCAGACAGCTGCTCGCTGGCCTGCCATTTGGCCTGACTGGCGCACAGCAACGGGTCCTCACAGAGATCAGCCAGGATCTGGCCCGCCCCTACCCCATGCAACGACTACTGCAGGGTGACGTGGGTAGCGGCAAGACCATCGTAGCCGCGCTGGCGGCCTTGCACGCCATCGAGGCAGGGTATCAGGCGGCGTTGATGGCGCCCACGGAGATTCTGGCAGAGCAGCACTTCCTCAAGCTTTCAGCCTGGCTGGCCCCTTTGGGGATCGAGGTCGCCTGGTTGGCTGGCAGTCTGCGTAAATCCGAGAAGAGCAAGCAACTGGACCGTGTCGCCAGCGGTGAAGCCAAGCTCGCCATCGGCACCCATGCACTGTTTCAGGAGCAAGTCACCTTTGAGCAATTAGGGCTGGCAATTGTCGATGAGCAGCATCGGTTCGGTGTCCACCAGCGCTTGGCCTTACGCGCCAAGGGCCATAGCCCACATCAGCTGATGATGAGCGCCACGCCGATCCCCCGCACCTTATCCATGAGCTATTACGCCGATCTGGACGTATCGGTGATCGATGAGCTACCACCAGGCCGCACCCCCATTGTCACCAAGCTGGTGTCAGAGGCCCGGCGTGATGAAATCATCGAACGGGTCCGGATGAAATGCCAGGAAGGCAGGCAAGCCTACTGGGTGTGTCCGCTGATTGAAGAATCCGAAGCCCTGCAGCTGCAGACCGCCTTGGATACCCATGCCGTCTTATCCGAATCGCTCGCAGAATTAAAGGTAGGCTTGGTTCATGGGCGGATGAAGGCCGCCGAAAAGGCAGCGGTCATGGCTGCGTTCAAAGCCAACGAGATCCATCTGCTAGTGGCCACCACAGTCATCGAGGTCGGGGTGGATGTCCCAAATGCCAGTTTGATGGTCATCGAGCACGCCGAGCGCATGGGGCTTTCCCAACTGCACCAGCTGCGGGGCCGCGTGGGACGAGGCGCGGCGGAAAGCACTTGCATCCTGCTCTATACCACGCCGTTGTCTGATACCGCCAAAGCCCGGCTGAAGGTCATCTATGAAAACACCGATGGCTTTGAGATCGCACGCCAGGATTTGCACCTGCGGGGCCCAGGGGAATTTCTGGGGGCGCGTCAGTCAGGGGCACCGATGCTTCGCTTTGCCGATCTGGAAAAGGATGTAGAACTGCTGGAGGCTGCGCAGGCAACAGCTGAGAGGCTGCTCGATCAAGCACCATCGGTCGCTACAGCCCATCTGTCGCGATGGCTGGGCAGCAAAACGGATCTGCTCAAGGTCTGACTAGGCTGGGTCGGTCGGCGCACCCTCCACCTGGCCTGCCAGGGAGGAATCGTTTGCGGAAGCCATACAGGCGTCACAACAGGGCGACATCTGCCGCCCCTTGTCATGCACACCGCCATGCCATCATGCAGCCTTGGCGGGTTTGACCAGGCTGATCAACTTGCCAACCACGGTCACCACGGCCAGGCAAACGGCACCCGCCACGACACCAACGACCGCATCCAGCACCGACGAGGTAACCCCTCCCAGCACCGGCCCCACCACCGCAACCGTTCCAGCTGCTTGCGAGGCATGGTGTATGAAGTCATACACAGCCGGCACACCATGCGCCAAGATGCTGCCACCCACCATGAACATGGCCACGGTACCCGCCACCGAGAGGAACTTCATCAACATCGGCGCAGCCAACAGCAAGCCCCTACCCAACCCGCCCCACATCGCAGCCGGCCCACCCTGTTCTGCTTTTCGGGTCAGGTAGTAGCCCAGATCATCGAGCTTGACGATGCCGGCAACCAAGCCATACACCCCAACGGTCATGATGACGCCGATCCCCGCCAGCACCGCGACTTGATTGGTGAAAGTGGCGTGCGCCACGGTTCCCAATGCAATCACGATGATTTCCGCCGAGAGGATGAAGTCCGTCCGGATCGCTCCTTTGATCTTTTCCTTTTCATACGCAACCATATCCACATTGCTATCAGCGATGGCTTGCAGGTGGGCTTCGTGCTCCGTCTGTTCTGCTTCTGCACCATGCAGGAATTGATGAGCGATCTTCTCGAAACCCTCGAAACACAGATAGGCGCCGCCGATCATCAGCAATGGCAGCACCGCCCAACTTGCAAAGCTGCTGATGGCCAACGCAGCCGGCACCAGGATCAGCTTATTGCAGAATGAGCCTTTGGCAACCGCCCACACAACAGGCAATTCACGATCCGCAGCCACCCCAGCCACCTGCTGTGCGTTCAGCGCGAGGTCATCCCCCAGCACGCCAGCTGTCTTCTTGGCGGCCACCTTGGTCATCACCGCCACATCGTCCAACAGGGTCGCGATATCATCAATCAATGCTAAAAGACTTGTTCCAGCCATGCGGATTCCTTGAGTTTACTAAGCAAATAGTTCAGAGCCCCGATCTGCCGGATGGATGACACCTAGCCTTGCCTAAAATTCGATTCGTCACAGGCCATGAAATGGTGCCGACCAAGCCCGGTCAATCAGGGCGATCATTGTCGGTCGGGGATTCAACCACTACCGCACGAAATGATCAATATCGCTCAGGCATAATAGCAGGCTATTGCGCTATGCCCATGTTGAGCGTGCCCCGGTCGCCCGTCATCGGCATGCCACGGGGCCATGGCCCGTCACATCGATCCACCCACTTGAATATACAGCTGCCTGAATCCAAGGCAGATGATCGGAGCATGAGTTGTCTACACATCCCCGCCTATCCTACTTCCTATTGACCCTTACCTCACTATTCTGGTCGGGTAATTTTGTGGTGGCACGCGCCACCCATGCGGCCATCGCCCCCATGACGCTTTCCTTTGCGAGGTGGACAATCGCGCTGCTGATCCTGCTGCCCTGGGTCGGCAAACGTGCCTGGTTACAGCGGCAGTTGTTGCGCACTCACTACAAACGTATTGTGCTGCTGGGTATTTTAGGCGTAGCCGGATTCAATAGCTTTGTCTATGCGGGGCTGCAATATACCACTGCGATGAACGCCGTTCTGCTGAACTCTTTCATCCCGATACTGATTGTATTGATTGGCTGGGCATTTCAAAAACAGGCGCTCAGCCGGGCATCCATGATTGGCATCCTGACCTCTTTTGGTGGCGTGATGCTGATTGTCAGCCGAGCGGATTGGCAAACGCTGACCCATCTATCCATCAACCAAGGCGATGCGTTGGTTTTCTGCGCGGTTGTCTGCTGGGCCATTTACACCGTCCTGTTACGCGGCCTGCCACAAACAATGGACCGGCTGGCCATGCTGGTTGCCGTTGTTGCGGTTGGCTGGCTTGTGCTGGCCCTGCCCTTCACCTATGAGGTATGGGGGCTGCAACACCATACTGATCTGAATCTGCCCAATCTTCTTACCTTCCTGTATGTGGGCATCTTTCCATCTGTCCTGGCTTATCTCTTCTACAACCGGGGTGTAGCCGATGTCGGCCCAGCCAAGGCAGGGGCGTTCATTCACCTGATGCCTGCATTCGGCTCCATCCTGGCCATGTTATTTCTGGGCGAAAAACTGCAAAGCTACCACGCAGGTGGAATCGCCTTGATCTTTTGCGGCATTTATCTCAATACTCGCCAGTAAGGGGCACCCAGTTTCAGGAGTCAATCATGCATTTGCTTGCACATCGGGGACATCATCAAACCCTGCCAGAGAACACCATGGAAGCCTTCTCCTCGGCCATGGCACTTGGGTTCGAAGGCATTGAAACGGACGTACGGATCAGCCGCGATCAGCAACTCATCTTGTTTCACAATCGGGTTGCAAGCAATGGCTGCGCCGTTGCCGAGCTGACCCGATCCGAATTGGAGGTTGTAACAGGCTTTCATGTCCCCACGCTGGAAGAAGCACTTGATGCGTTTCCCACGGCACTATGGAACATTGAAATCAAAGTTGCGGCAGCACAGGCCAGCAGCATCCGGGTACTGAAACGCTATCAGCACAACCGCCGACTATTGATCACGTCATTCCGTCACGACATTGTATTGGCCTGCGCCCATGAGTTGTCCACTGACTGCGGCATGCTGATCGCCCATCGCCCTGTCTCCATCAATAGCCTGGCCCATGCCGCACTGCCTGAGCCACGGCTCAGAACCATCGTTTGGGACTTTGAAATCGTAGACGTGCAGCAACTGGAGATGGCCAATGCCATTGGCTTCAAAAACATCGTCTATGGCCCACACACCGCATCAGAGCACGAGCTGTGCACACACCTTGGCTTGCACGGCCTCATTACAGACCACCCTGAGTTCGTTGAGCTACCACATCGAGGGTTGCATTCGTTGACTAAACATTGATCAGCATCTATTGGGGGGTGGCCCCCAGAGTCCGGGCGATTCCGTTCGGCGGGCGGCTGCTCGACACCCATGATTCAGCCTGCCCGCCCCACTCTGGGAGCCTTTCTGCCAGTTGGCATGAGGCAATGCACATCAACCCATTGCCTCATTGGCCACGACAGGTATTACTTGGTTGCGGTATAGCCGCCAGTCAAACTATATACAGATTCTTCATAACCACGGATCATGATATAGACATCACTGGAGCTGGGTACCTTCACCACGCACTTTTCATTGCTGCCATTCTTATAGGGACGGCAGTCATACTGTTTGGTCGAGGGCTGGCCGCCAATCCGTACATAGAGGTCGGCATCACCCGTCCCACTGATATTGGCTGTGAAGTTGGTGCCGCCTTGCACTTTATACGGGCCGTAGGATTTGACTCCCCCTTGCTTGAGGGTGACGTTGTTATCGCTGATGGTGCGGGCACCACCGCCGGGCGTGCCGCCACCGGTATCGCCATCGCTGCCCAATTCCACCATATAAGCCATGCCCAGCTTGGCGAATTTCAGTGCATGCTGGACTTGATCGCCCATGGTCGCCAAGGTGTCACGCTCGCTATGGATGGCTCGGTTATAGCTGTTGAAGGCCGCTTCGAATGGCATGGAGGCGGGAATGCCCTGGTTGTACCAGGAGTAATGGTCTGAGCAGCCATAGCCACACTTGTCAAAACCGATCTTGAGTGTCGGCAGGTAGGTCTTGATCAGGCTCTCGACAAAAGCGTTTTGCTGCTGATCGGTGTAGTCAGTATAGAGGTAGATATCAGCATCCGACCCTTTGAAATTGGTCATATCCAGCTGCATCACGCCGATCACATTCACCCCGTCGGCCTTGTATTTGGCCGCGATCTCATACGAGCCGCGCAGGCCGACTTCCTCCGCAGCATAGGCCATGAACTTGATGGTGCGCTTGGGCTTGTAGTTGTTCGCCATCATCACCCGGATCACCTCAGTCATGCTGGCAATCCCTGAGGCGTCATCATCAGCGCCGGGCGCGCGGCTGTCTTCCCGCATGTCCTCAGCCCGCCCATGGATCGAATCCTGGTGCCCACCCAATACAACGACTTCCTTGCCAAGCGTCGGGTCAGATCCCTGAATCGTCATGATCACCGACTTCTGCAGCCAGCTGTGACTGAACGTTTCGACGGTTATATCACTGCGGTTGCCAGCCAGTTGTTTCCACTTGTTGAGAATGTAGTTGGAGCCCTTCACCCCGCCCTGTGTCTGATAGAAACGGTTGGCGAAGGCAGACAGGTCACTGATGGTGGTATAGATCGGTGCTTCCTGCATCTGCGACAACAGTGGAGTGACGATAGTCTGGTTATCGATTTTATAACTGGGTCGCGCCGCGAATGACATGCTGGGCACTTTCAATGAAGCACGGGCTTGCTCCAATGTTTCATGTGCGACAAACCCGCCGCAACGACGCATGAACATATGCACCATGCCACCCATCTTGTTCAGTTTCGCTTCGTCCACCTCGATCACATGCACGGTCTCATGTGGAATCGTCTTCATCCCTGCCATGGGTTGCAGGCTGGTAGGTAGCGTGCTTTGATCAAGCAGTTTGATGTCGCTATCGATAAAACGTTGAAATACTTGGTAACCCTCGGCACCAACCGTGACATAGACCTTCTTCCCGGCGGGTGCGTCTGCGGCATAGGCCGACCCAATCGTGGTGAGCCCCAGCAGCATGGCAGCAATATAACGTTGCTTCATTGATTTTTCTCCTTTTTTTCGACTTGATCACGACCTGTTTTCAGGTCGCGCCAAGCCCAGCCCCAATGACGTTTGCAAAATGGAAGCCATTCCACACCGCCTCCATTATGACGAATGGATGCTAACTCAATTAGAAGGAGAAACCAATCACTTTGCATGATATCCGGCTGGATCGTGTTGGTTAAAGTTCGAAAATGATGATCTGAATTGCCATCATTGCGATCCAACCCACCTGAGAAACTTATATAACCAATTGAAATTAATTAATTTTCCATAAAAACAGAAGTAAGTTGATAATGGAAAATACATATATTGCGTCAATACGTGATTACGCAACACACCACGTATTGCTCAGTTTCAGAAAAGGAAAAAAGCAGGCGGGAATCGTAGATGGGCACAGATACCCACTCAATCAAGTCAGCACCAGATTTGGGGGCTTGGCGGTATAGTCAAGCCGCGAGGTCGCCACTTCGGCCTGCCGAATCACGCCAGGCTGCATTCGACAGGCCGAAGGTGCCGGAGGATCAAGATCAAGGTGTGGTATATGTACCGGTCAGGCTATAGACGGCTGCGGCGTAGCCACGAACCATGATGTAAACATCACTGGAGTTGGGTATGTTGACAATACATGTCTCCGCACTGCCACTTCTGTAGGGGCGACAATTGTATTGGCTGGTGCTGGCCGGGCCGCCAATCCGCACATACAGGTCCGCATCCCCAGTACCGGTGATATCGGCCCGGAAAGTTGTGCCGCCAAGCGCCTGGAATGGCCCATAAGACTTACTGGCATTTCGGGCTAGGCTGACATTCGGGTCAGAAATCGTCCTGACCTCACCGCCGCCGCCGCCCCCTACGCCATCGCTACCCAATTCCACAGCGAAGGCCATGCCCAATTTTGCAAACTTGAGCGCATGCAGTGCCTGGTTACCCATATTGGCCATGGTATCGTCGGGGGTGTGGATGCGCTTGTTGCTGCCGCTGAATGCCGCCTCGAAAGGCATGGAGGCCGGGTAGCCCTGGTTGCTCCAGGAGGCATGATCTGAGCACGCATAGCCACAACGATCGAACCCGACCTTGAGTGTTGGCAGGTAGGTCTTGATCAGGTTCTCGACGAAGGTGTTCTGTGCCGCGTCGGTGAAGTCGGTGAAGATATAGATATCTGCGTCCGATCCCTTATAGTTGGTCATGTCCAGCTGCATGACCCCCACGACATTGACCCCATCGAGTCGGTACTTGGCCGCAATATCCTTCGAGCCTCGCAAGCCGACTTCCTCTGCTGCATAGGCCATGAATTTGATGGTCCGTTTCGGCTTGTAGTTATTCGCCATCATGACACGGATCACTTCTGTCAGGCTGGCGATGCCGGAGGCGTCGTCATCTGCGCCGGGCGCACGGGTGTTCTCGCCGGTACCGCTCAGGTTGATGGAGTCCTGATGCCCACCCAGCACAATCACTTCGCTGGCGGCCTGAGGATCGGAACCTTTGATAGTCATGATCACCGACTTTTGCAGCCAACTGTGGCCAAATTGCTCAACGGTGATATCGCTACGCCCCCCTGCCAATTGTTGCCACTTATTCAGAATATAGTTGGAGCCACTGACGCCCCCTTGGGTCTGGTAGTAGCGATTCACGAAGTTGGATAGATCCGTGATTGTGGTGTAGATCGTGGCATCTTGCATCTGATTCAGCAGCGGGTTCACAATCGCCTGATTGTCGATATTGTAATTGGGGCGGGCTGCCGCCAGCGCAGTGACTGGGCCTGCCAACGCTGCTTTTGCTTCCGCCAATGACTCATGCGTGATGAAACCACCACAGCGGCGCAGGAACATATGTACCATGCCACCCATTTTGCCTAGCTTGTCTTCATCCACTTCAATCAGATGGACGGTTTCCTGCGGGATCACTGACGTACCGGCCATTGGCAGTGCTTGGGTCGGCATCGCGCGTTTCTCGATCAAGCGCATGTCGGTGTCCACAAAGCGCTGAAATACCTGATACGCATCCGACCCAACTGTCACATAGACTTTCTTAGGTGCAGCCGGGTCCGCTGCGTGAGCGATACCGATTAGGCTCATCCCCAACAATGCGGCACTAATGCAACTCAGTTTCATTTTTCAACCTCCATAAAGTCAGAATGGCGCGACCATTCCAGGCCGCGCCATTGCTACTTTTGACGGATCAACCGTCACCGGGTCGTACAATGCGTGATCATTGCGCCTGCGCAACCAGCGTCACACCACTATAGGCGGTGTAACCGCGTAGCATCACGTAGTAGGTACCAGCCTTGGGTGATGCCACCCTCACGGTTTCACTGTTGCCGTTCAGATAAGGACGGTAGTCATATACGGTCGTGGTTGGGCGTGAGCCATAACGGACATAGATGTCCGCATCACCCGTCCCGCCAGAGGTCCGGAAGGTCAGCGCCGTCATACCAGGTTTGAATTCAAACTGGTAATAATCCGAGGAGCTTATGGCCCCAGCCAGACCTCTAACCGGCACGCCATTTTTCAATGACTTGTCCGGGTTGGGTGGCAGCGGCTCGCAGGAGACCCCCACAGCCTTGAAGGCATCCTTCACATCACTCTCGCTATAACCACGTCCCTTCGCAGCCTTCTGCACCCCGCAGGCACCATTGTTGAAGTCGGAGGTGCTGTTCCAGTGAAGCATATTGGCATCAACGAAGACTTCAAACGCTTTGCGGACACCCCACCCATTGGTTTTGGCCAAGGTATAGAACGCCTTGTTGTACACCCCGCTGGAGTAATGCACATCCAGTCCATCATAGTAGTCCTTGGCATGACCAATCGACCGGCCATCTTTGGTAGGGTCATCCATATAACGCAACGCCCCTGAGTTTTTGAAGATATCGGCCCCCACCATGAAGTCATTGGTACCACGCATGAAGAATTCCGCCGCTTCACCGGCAATGTCAGAGAACGCCTCGTTCATACCGCCGGATTGCCCGGAGTACTGCAACTTGGAATTCTGCTCGGTAAAGCCATGGCTGACTTCATGCCCCACCACATCCAATGACACCAGTGGGTAGAACGTGCTCTGACCATCACCAAAGCCCATGCCAGAACCATTCCAGAAGGCATTCTCATAATTGCTTCCGTAGTGCACCCACAGATACAGTTTGCTGGTCAGAGGGCTCTTGTTGAACCAGCTCTTGTACAGATCAAATACCACATTGCCGAAATAATGCGCATCGTTCAACGGCGAATAGGCACCATTGATTTCCTTCACAGTGTTGCGAGGGCAAGCGAATTGGTGTGGTGTCTGACTGCTTGTGCTGGTGCCATGGTTCAAGTTGACGGTCACCACATTGCCGCTATCCATCGCGCAATCGTCTGTCACCTTCAGTGGGCCATATTTATCGCCATACTCATACCTGCCAATCTTGGCATTGCCACCAGGGCCGGTTGCGTCTCGATGTGCCAGCCCTTCCCATGACTCAACGATGCTACCAGTCAGGGCATCGACAAAGGCATGGGGCCGACGAGGGTGATTGGATGCTTCGAAATACGAAACCAGATAGACAAGCTGTGCTTTGTTGTTTGCATCCAGCCGGATCATCAGATCCGCCTGTTCATTTTCGATCTTGTTGACCAGCGATGTACCTGCTTTGATTTTCAGCTGGGCCACGGCTTGCCTGGGTGTCAATGTCGGTTTGACTGTCGCCAGATCCAGCTCGATATTCTGGATCAGTTCACCACTCATCTCCTCCGCCACCAGACTTTGTGCGCCTGATCTGCGTTCGACAACCGACTGCCCCCAAATCGGCAGGCCTTGATAGCGCTGCTCAAACCGGGTGACAACTTTGCCATTGGGCAATACCACCGATCTGACCGCTTTCAAGTCCGCGCCAGAGGCACCCAACATCTGTTGCATGCCACCGACAAGACCTGCTGATTTCCTAGCCTCAACCAACTTACTCACATCGACTCGATCAGCCGCTGACACTGCTGCAGATAGTGCGAACAACACAGCAACTGCTACGGGACGTACAGCCCAATTGAAGGATCGCTTCATTTGGTTTCTCCAGTTTTAGCGTTGATATGAACTGCTCTCTCTCACTGCGATACACTCGTGGGCATTACTTGGTAACTACATATAACACCGTCACGAGAACTTCACGTTAGCCGCCCATTGCTCTGTCCGCAAGCAGAAAAGTTGCTAAAATGGGTAACCCAATAATATGTTTTTAAAAGCATATGTCATAGCGCAAAATTCAAGCCCCTCCTTTATCTTGAATACCTTGATATACTTGAACGTAAAAAAAGACGAAATACCGGATATTCACAAATAAGGTTGAAGCCTAGGCGTGTATCAACCGACCGATCACAAACCAAATCATGCTTTTCCGGCTTACTCACAACGGTCTGCACACGCCACGAATTCAACAAGAGGGCCATCGGCAGCCACTTCGCACATAATATCCATATATTCCATTGAAATATATGAAAAATCAAATTTTGAAGTTCATCATCAGAGGCCTTCAAGGCAAACCAAAATCAAGGAAATTCGAGCAATATAAATTTTAAAAACCTGATTAATTTATCTAATTAACCAAAAATCCACAATAAATATTAAAAATTGAATTTTTCCAGAAATGAAAAAATACAAGCAATCAGCATAACCACGCCATCTGCTAGACCAGTAGTCGACACACCGTTTTCTTCCGAGAAGCAGCCTGCAAGGAAGTGAGCCACGCTCTTGCGGGATGGTGCTTCGAGTCAGAACCAAACGACACGGTAGGTCAACAAATCAAGAGCCCCTGGCGATACCGTCACTTACCGGCGTAGAGCCAGCCTGCGAGATAGGCCAGCGATCACGCTTGCTAGGGCAATTCCGCGAAAATCAGCCTATCATTCATCATGTTGATATGAATAAGATGACCGACCGATCGCCCCTGCCCAAGCCGCTGGACACCGATGAAAGGCAGATGACTTGAAAAGCCCACGAGCACCCCAAGTTATGCATTGTTCATTTCACGAGCCACGCCCATGTTGCAGCTATTACGTCATTACCAGCAGAAGAAGGTGTTGAATACCCACGCATTACCAGAGAGCCCCTGGCAATCGGTATTGAGCAAACCGATCTTCATGGGCTTGAATGCTGATGAACGGCAACGTCTGCGCGACCGTGTGGTGTGGTTCTTACATGAAAAAGCTGTCTTTGGCGCGGGCGACTACCAGCTGTCGGATCATCAGAAGCTCGTCATTGCGGCGCAGGCCTGTCTACCGATCTTGAATCTGGACATCGACAGCTACCGGGATTGGAAAACAGTTGTCGTCTACCCCACCCCTTTTGTCACGCGGGACCCACGGCCCGATGCAATCGGGCTGGTGCATGAATCAGCTCAGGTGTTGGCCGGCCAGGCCAGACATGATGGCCCGGTTCTGCTTTCCTGGCCGGACAGTCGGACAGCGCCGGAGCTAGATGGCCACAATGTGGTGATTCATGAGTTTGCGCACAAACTCGACATGCGCAATGGCACAGCCAATGGCTTCCCGCCACTGCATAAAGGCATGCGCGTTGCAGACTGGACACAAGACTGGAAGCAGGCTTATCTGGATTTCTGCCGACGCATCGATCAAGGCGAGCCGATGCCAATCGACGCCTACGCAGCGACCAACCCAGCGGAGTTTTTCGCGGTCTTCAGCGAGGTGTTCTTCGAGATCCCCGAGATCATTGCCACGCTATACCCTGCAGTCTATCGGCAGCTGGTTCTGTTCTATAGACAAGACCCCGCCACGCGACTGCCTCGCCAATGGTATCCGCCAGCGGAAATGCCACCCGACGTCACATACAGGCCAGACCAAGCGATTGCTTGGTGATGCGGTTGAGATGACATGAAAAATGCCTCCCGAAGGAGGCATTCCATTGCAGATCGACCCGGCCACTGTCATCGGGCCGGTCAATCCGATCCCGTCAGGCAGTCGTGACCGGAATCTTGCCGATCTTGGCTTGCCACTCTGCCGGGCCTGTCTTATGTACTGAGGTGCCCAGGCTATCCACCGCTACTGTCACCGGCATATCGACAACATCAAATTCATAGATTGCCTCCATGCCCAGGTCGTCAAATGCCACCACCTGCGAGCCCTTGATGGCCTTCGATACCAGATAGGCCGCGCCCCCTACTGCCATCAGATAGACTGCCTTGTTGTCACGGATCGCATCGATGGCGACCGGGCCGCGCTCAGCCTTGCCGACCATGCCCAGCAAACCGGTCTGCTCCAGCATCTGGCGAGTGAACTTGTCCATGCGGGTTGCGGTGGTGGGGCCCGCTGGGCCGACCACTTCCTCGCGCACCGGGTCAACTGGCCCGACGTAATAGATGAAGCGATTGGTGAAATCGACAGGCAATTGCTCACCTTTGTTCAGCATATCGACCATGCGTTTGTGCGCGGCATCACGCCCGGTCAGCAGCTTGCCATTCAACAACAGGATTTCACCGGGTTGCCAGCTGGCGACTTCTTCCTTGGTGATGGTATTGAGATCGACTCGTCGCGCTTGCTCGGAAGGCGTCCAGCTGACGGCAGGCCAGTCTTCCAGCTTGGGTGGCTCCAGCTTGGCCGGGCCAGATCCATCCAGGGTGAATTCCACATGACGGGTGGCCGCACAGTTCGGAATCATCGCGATCGGCAGCGAAGCAGCATGGGTCGGGTAGTCGAGAATCTTCACGTCCAGCACGGTGGTCAAACCACCTAGCCCCTGCGCACCGATGCCCAGCGCATTCACTTTTTCATACAGCTCGATGCGCAGCTCTTCCACACGGTTTTGCGGGCCACGCGCAATCAAGTCCTGGATATCGATGTGATCCATCAGCGACTCTTTGGCCAGCAGCATGGCTTTCTCAGCGGTGCCGCCAATGCCGATGCCCAGCATGCCCGGTGGGCACCAGCCCGCTCCCATCTGCGGTACGGTTTTCAACACCCAATCGACAATGCTGTCGGATGGGTTGAGCATGGCGAATTTGGATTTGTTTTCCGAGCCACCTCCCTTGGCGGCGATTTTCACTTCCACCTTGTCGCCTGGTACCAGCTCGAAATGGACGACCGCCGGGGTGTTGTCTCGGGTGTTCTTACGGCTGCCTGCCGGGTCCATCAGCACGGACGCACGCAACTTGTTGTCTGGGTCGTTATAGGCGCGGCGCACACCTTCATTCACCATCTCTTGGATGGACAGGGTACAGGATTCCCACCGCACACCCATGCCCACTTTGATGAAGGCACAGACAATACCGGTATCCTGACAGATCGGGCGATGGCCTTCGGCGCACATGCGTGAGTTGGTCAGAATCTGTGCGATGGCATCCTTGGCTGCGGGCGAGGCCTCACGTTCATACGCCTGACCGAGCGCCTGGATGTAGTCGATCGGATGATAGTAGGAGATGAACTGTAGGCTGTCGTAAATGCTGTCGATGAAATCTTGCTGGCAGATGACGGTCATGAGCGGCCTCGATGAATGCTGTGCAGAAAAGTCGGACAGTCTAGCAGATTCGCCATCATGCAAGAATGGTGAGGCCATCGCGTCAGCCGCTGCCGGACAGCCATGATCACAGCGTCACCACTCGTGTCGATAGTGCCTAATCGATACGCGCATTGGCGGTGCTGGCCAATTCATAGACTGTCTTGCCACGCAGCCGGAACAGGTCGGCAGCGTGATAGAAGTTTTCCGAGTGCCCCACAAACAGCAGGCCATCTTGGCGCATCAAGGGCACGAATTTCTTCAGTATTGACACCTGGGTCGGCTTATCGAAATAGATCATGACATTGCGGCAGAATATGGCATCAAATGGGCCACGGATCGGCCAGGTCGAATCGATGAGATTCAGGCGCCGAAAGGTGATCAGGTTCTTCAGCTCCGGCTTGACCAGCAACGAGCCATCCGCCCCCTTTGTGAAAAAACGGGCCGCGCGCGCAGGTGAGATCTTGTCGGATCGATCTTGTGGGTATACCCCCTTCGAGCCGAAATCCAGCACATTGGTATCCAGATCGGTAGCGATGATCTTGGCTGGCGGGGTCAATGAATCAAATGCCTCGCACACGGTCATCGCAATTGAGTAAGGCTCTTCACCTGTCGATGCTGCCGAGCACCAGATGGACACCTGGCCGCCCCCGGATCGCTTTTTCAAGTGTTCAAGCAAAATGGCGAAATGATGATCCTCTCTGAAAAAAGAGGTCAAATTGGTAGTGAGTGAATTGACAAATGCCTCCCACTCTTTTTGATCGCCACGTTGCAGATAAGCCAGATAATCCTTGAACGAACTCAGATTCAGCGCACGCAGACGACGCGCCAAGCGGCCATAGACCATATCCTGCTTACCATCATGCAGCGCAATGCCGGCATAGTCATAAATCATTTTGCGAACACGCTCGAAATCATCATGCGTGAAATGAAACTCACGGCTGGCGTCGGTCATAGGGCTCTCAACAAACACGGTCTGATGCTGTGTTATAGCATGCTCCGTGCGGTTTTGAGCATCAGACCCTTGCGTGCGGGCGCTACCAGCAGGCCCACAGCCTGATTGAGCTGAGCCATTTCTGGCACCCGCCACCGCAAGCATGATTACGGGGCACACTTCGGCTTGATGCTGATATTGACCTGTTCAGCCCCGCAGAGACGCTGGCTGATCATATCAGTCGGAATTTACCCCGTTTCATATATAAGCCGGGTTTCAGGTGAATGATGATGGTTCGATCTGCTATAGTCCGACCATTCCTAGCAGGGGCCGCGCATGAGCGATATTGCCAACGATACCACCTACACCATCACCGATCTTGCCCGCGAGTTCGATGTCACCACCCGCACCATCCGATTCTACGAAGACGAGGGCTTGCTCTCGCCAGAACGGATTGGCCGGAACCGACTCTACAACCAGCGCGACCGCACCCGCCTGATGCTGATTCTGCGCGGCAAGCGGCTGGGCTTTGCATTGGGCGAAATACGCGAGCTTTTTGATCTGTATGACATGGGTAAAGACCAGAAGCCACAGTTACGCCTGTTGCTGGATCGCATCGCCAACAAACGCCTGCAGCTTGAGCAGCAGAAAACCGATATCGAGATCGTGCTGAGTGAAATGGACAGCCTGACTACACGATGCCGGGAGATTCTGGGTGAATAGCGCATTTTCGTCGGCTCGATATTGACGTTAACGTAAACTGGAATTAGAGTACCCGCTACCAATCAAACGCTCAATTGGGCCATGGTGGCATCGCCCAGCTCAATTCAACACAACGGTTCCAGCTCATTTGACACCATCCATAGTCTAAGCTGAGAAGATTGTGTGGTCGCCAGCGCTTTCAGACATCGCAGCCAGACGGAGATGCAACATGCTCACCTATCCAAGCCTCAATTTCGCCCTGGGCGACACCATCGACATGCTGCGGGAAGCAGTCCGCAACTTTGTGGCCGCCGAATTGGCCCCACAGGCAGCCCGCATCGATCAGGACAACCTTTTCCCTGCCGACATGTGGCGAAAACTGGGCGAGTTGGGGGTGCTGGGGCTGACGGTGGAGGAAGAGTACGGCGGTACCAACCTGGGCTATCTGGCCCATATCGTAGCCATGGAGGAAATTTCGCGCGGCTCAGCATCGGTTGGTTTGTCTTATGGCGCACACTCCAATCTGTGCGTGAACCAGATCCGTAAAAATGGCAATGCGGCGCAAAAGCAAAAGTATCTGCCGAAGCTGATCTCCGGCGAATACATTGGCGCACTGGCGATGAGTGAACCCAATGCCGGCTCAGATGTCGTATCCATGAAGCTACGCGCAGACAAGCAGGGTGACCGCTATGTGCTGAATGGCTCAAAGATGTGGATCACCAACGGCGGGGATGCTGACGTATTGGTGGTGTATGCCAAGACGGACACCGTAGCGGGTGCCAAAGGCATCACGGCCTTTTTGATCGAGAAAGGCATGAAAGGGTTCAGCGCCGGCAGCAAGCTCGACAAGCTGGGCATGCGCGGCTCCAATACCTACCCCTTGTTCTTCGATGACGTGGAAGTGCCTGAAGAGAACGTGTTGGGCCAGGTCGGCAAGGGCGTGAATGTGTTGATGAGTGGTCTGGACTTTGAACGGGCGGTGCTCTCCGGCGGCCCCTTGGGCATCATGCAAGCCTGCATGGATGCGGTTGTGCCATATGTCCATGAACGCAAGCAGTTTGGTCAGGCCATTGGTGAATTTGAACTGATGCAGGGCAAGATTGCCGACATGTACACCACCCTGTCTGCCTGCCGTGCCTATGTGTATGCGGTCGGTGCGGCACTGGATCGTGGCGAAACCACCCGCAAGGATGCTGCGGGCGCCATTCTGTATGCCGCAGAGAAAGCCACCTGGATGGCCGGTGAAGCCATTCAGACATTGGGTGGCAACGGCTACATCAATGAATACCCGGTAGCGCGTCTGTGGCGCGATGCCAAGCTGTATGAAATCGGCGCAGGCACCAGTGAAATCCGCCGCATGCTGATCGGGCGCGAGTTGTTCAACGAAACCCGCTGAGCAGATTGAATCATTGCCAGCGCTGTTGGCTGGCGGCTGACAAACGCTGCCAGCACCGCTGCATGTTGCTTGCCTTCAACCCATCTACACACTACCCGCTGCCTGCCGTCACCGGATGCCAGGTCGCGGATCTTGTCCGAAAAGGAGCCTGACCATGTCTGATGCGATTGTGATTGTGTCTGCAGTAAGAACGCCAATGGGCGGCTTTCAGGGCGACTTTGGCGCGTTGACCGCATCCGAATTGGGCAGCGTGGCAATCAAGGCTGCCGTCGAGCGTGCCACTTTATCCGCCAGCGACATCGAAGAAGTGATCATGGGCTGCGTATTGCCCGCCGGGCAAGGCCAAGCCCCAGCAAGGCAAGCCAGCATCAAAGCAGGGCTGCCGTTGTCCACCAACTGCACCACCATCAACAAGATGTGCGGCTCGG
Source organism: Chitinivorax tropicus (assembly GCF_014202905.1). Classification (NCBI taxonomy): domain Bacteria; kingdom Pseudomonadati; phylum Pseudomonadota; class Betaproteobacteria; genus Chitinivorax; species Chitinivorax tropicus. The sequence continues at coordinate 141,275 of NZ_JACHHY010000009.1, forward strand.
GCATGAAGGCGCTGATGTTTGCCCATGACATGCTCAAGGCAGGCAATAACAGCGTGATGGTCGCAGGTGGCATGGAGAGCATGACCAATGCCCCTTACCTGCTCCCGAAAGCGCGTGGCGGCTTCCGCCTGGGCCATGGCGAAATCAAGGATCACATGTTCCTAGATGGCCTGGAAGATGCTTACGACAAGGGCCGCCTGATGGGTACCTTTGCCGAGGAGTGCGCCGAAAAATACGGCTTCTCACGCGGTGCGCAGGATGAATTTGCCATCTCCTCGCTACAACGGGCGATGGATGCGAGCACGCATCATAAATTCGATGATGAAATCGTGTCGGTGCCGGTGCCAGTCGGCAAGGACAGCAAGCTGATCCATCTGGATGAGCAGCCGTTCAAGGCCAAGCTGGACAAGATTCCGCTGCTGAAACCCGTATTCAAGAAAGACGGCACGATCACCCCAGCCAATTCAAGCTCGATTTCAGATGGGGCGTCCGCCCTGGTGCTGATGCGCGAGCGGGATGCCGAAGCACGCGGCCTGACCCCGCTGGCCCGTTTCGTCGGCCACGCCAGTCATGCACAGGAGCCTGGGTGGTTCACCACGGCGCCGGTCGGTGCTATGCAGAAGCTCTTTGCCAAAACCGGCTGGGCAGCATCCGATGTGGATCTGTTCGAAGTCAACGAGGCATTTGCCGTGGTGACCATGGCCGCCATGAAAGAGTTGCATCTTCCCCATGAGAAGGTCAATGTTCATGGTGGCGCGTGCGCCCTGGGCCACCCGATCGGGGCATCGGGCGCACGCATTGTGACAACCCTGCTCTACGCGCTCAAACACTATGGGCTGAAACGCGGCGTCGCAAGTCTGTGCATCGGCGGCGGCGAAGCGACAGCCATGGCCGTGGAGCTGTTTTGAAACCAGAAAGTCATCTGCGATGTCAGAATCCAAGCTGTATTTTGAAGATTTGAACCCTGGTCGTGTGTTTCAGGGTGGCCCGGTCACCTTGGGGGTGGAGGAGCTGACAACCTTTGCCAGCCAATATGATCCCCAGCCCTTTCACCTGACCGAATCCGGTGGCAGGGCCAGCGTCTTTGGTTCGCTGGTGGCCAGCGGCTGGCAGACTGCCTCGTTGACCATGCGCATGTTCACCAGCAGCGACCTCAAGCGAGTGGCCAATGGGCTGATCGGGCTGCAAATCGACAAATTGACATTCCATCAACCCGTGCGCCCTGGTGACGTGTTGCGAGCCGAATTCGACGTGCTGAACCGCAAGCGCTCGCAGTCGAAACCCGGCTTTGGCGTGGTGCACACCGGCTGGCGCACCTACAACCAGCAGGGCAGCATGGTACTGAGTCTGGAATGTGCCATCTGGGTCGCCACTCGCCCTTCCGGGGCCAATGATGAGGTCTCTGTATGATATTGAGCGATGAGCAGAAGATCATCCGTGACACCGTGCGGACTTACTCGCAAGAGAAGCTGCTGGTCACGGCAGGCCTGCGAGATCAGACCCATGCCTTCCCCACAGATGAGCTGGCCGAGCTGGCCGAAATGGGGCTGATGGGCATGGTGGTGCCACCCGAGTTGGGCGGCGCAGGATTGGACTATCTGTCCACCGCTCTGGTGCTGGAGGAGGTGGCAGCAGGCGATGGCGCACTGTCTACCATCATCTCGGTACAGAACTCTGTGGTTTGCGGGCCGATTCTGCTCTTTGGCAACGATATCCAGCGCGAGCGCTTTCTGAAACCCCTCGCCCGTGGCGAAAAGCTGGGTTGCTTTTGCCTGACCGAGCCGCACGTCGGCTCGGATGCTGGGGCCATCAAGACACGCGCCATGCAAAGTGGCAATGGTTACCGCATCAACGGCACCAAGCAATTCATCACCACTGGCAAGAATGCCCACCTCGCCATTGTCATCGCAGTGACCGACCCCAGTGCTGGCAAAAAGGGACTCAGTGCCTTCATCGTGCCGACAGATACCCCTGGCTTTGTCGTCGCCAAGGTTGAAGACAAAATGGGCCAGCATGGCTCGGATACTGCGCAGATCGTCTTTGACGAGTGCATCGTACCTGCTGCCAACCTGCTGGGCAAAGAGGGGGACGGCTACCGCATCGCCCTGGCCAATCTGGAGTCGGGCCGGATCGGCATTGCCGCCCAGTCCGTGGGTATGGCCCGCGCCGCCTACCGCTGTGCATTGCGCTATGCGCAGGAGCGGGAGGCATTTGGCAAACCCATCTATGAGCATCAGGCCGTGCAGTTCCGCTTGGCAGAGTGCGCCACCAAGATCGAAGCCGCACGCCAGCTGGTGTGGCACGCCGCCGCGCTGAAGGATGCCGGAGAGGCTTGCTTGAAGGAAGCCTCGATGGCCAAGCTGTTCGCCTCGGAGATGGCAGAACAAGTCTGCTCCGCTGCGCTCCAGACCTTGGGTGGTTATGGCTATCTGAGCGACTTCCCCGTTGAACGTATTTATCGTGATGTGCGGGTGACCCAGATCTATGAGGGCACCAGCGATATCCAGAAACTGGTGATTGCCCGCGAGATTGCCAAGGAGCTTTGATGATTCCTGCTGCCGCAATCGAAGCTTATCGTGCGGTTCAAGTCCGCGCCAAGACTGTTTCCCAACAGCTGGTCGAGCAGATCACCCCGGACGACACCGAGGCCAGCCTGGTTGTCAAAGCCAAAACGCTGCTGGCTGCCAGCGGCCTGACCGAAACCTGGTATTACGATTGCCCTGTCATGGTGCTGCTGGGCAGCCGTAGCTGTCGATCCGAGTCGGGCCGCTCCTACATTCCTGCACGGGAGCCAGTAGGCGAACACAATGTGATCACCTTGGATCTCAGCCCATCCTATCGGCGGGTGTGGGGCGATTGCGCCCGCACCATCTTCATGGAGCATGGGCGGGCCACGCTCACGCCGCAAACCCCCGAATTCCTGCACGGACTGCAGGTGCTACGCCACCTGCATCTGGCGATGTGTCGTTTCGTCGAGCCAGCGACGCAATTTGGCGAGCTGTATGAATACGCCAATCACCAGATCATGGCCGCTGGCTATGAAAACCTGGACTTTCTCGGCAATGTCGGCCACAGCATCGCGCAAAAGCGCGAAGAACGCCTGTTCATCGAAGCCTACAACACAGCCCGGCTGGAAGAAGCACCGTTTTTCACCTTTGAGCCGCACATCCGGCGGGTCGGCGGTCACTGGGGGTTCAAATACGAGAACATCTATTACTTTGATCAGCAAGGCCATGCCATCGAACTATAAAAGGCCCGGACAACTCCACCATGAATACGATCAAGAACACCATCAATAACCGCTCCGAGGCGTTTCGACAGAACCAGCTGGCGATGGAAGCGCTGGTCAACGACCTGCGCGACAAAGTTGCCCAGATCCACCATGGCGGGGGGGAAGATGCCCGGCAGAAACATGTCGCCCGTGGCAAGCTGCTACCCCGTGACCGGGTACGCGCCCTGCTCGACCCAGGCTCGCCGTTTCTGGAGCTGTCGCAACTTGCCGCCTGGGACCAATACGACAATCAAGTACCCTCAGCCGGGTTGATCGCCGGGATTGGCCGGGTATCGGGGGTCGAGTGTATGATCATCGCCAACGATGCCACCGTGAAAGGCGGCACCTATTACCCGATCACGGTCAAAAAGCACCTCCGCGCCCAGGAGATCGCCGCTTTCAACCGACTACCCTGCATCGCACTGGTGGATTCCGGTGGTGCCAACCTGCCCAATCAGGATGAAGTATTTCCCGATCGTGACCATTTCGGACGGATCTTCTTCAACCAAGCCAACCTCTCGGCCCAAGGAGTGCCCCAGATCGCCTGCGTGATGGGCTCATGCACGGCAGGCGGCGCCTATGTGCCCGCCATGTCCGACTACTCCATCATTGTCCGCAAGCAAGGTACCATCTTCCTGGCCGGCCCCCCACTGGTGCGGGCAGCAACCGGCGAGGTGGTCAGTGCGGAAGACCTGGGCGGGGCCGATGTCCACGCCCGTACCTCAGGTGTCTCCGACTACTACGCCCAGAATGACCGCCACGCACTCAGCCTGGCCCGGCGCGTGGTAGCTAACCTGAACTGGCGCAAACCCATGCCGCTCGCCACCAGGCAAGTCGAGGCACCGCACTACCCAGCCGAAGAGCTGTATGGCATCGTCCCTACCGACCTGAAAAAACCCTTCGATATCCGCCAAGTGATTGCCCGGATCGTCGATGGCAGCCGGTTTGACGAATTCAAGGAGCTGTATGGCACCACCCTGGTGTGTGGCTTTGCCCATATCCACGGCTACCCGGTAGGCATCCTGGCCAATAACGGCGTGCTGTTCTCCGAGAGTGCGCTCAAGGGAGCGCATTTCGTCGAGCTCTGCTCCCAGCGCGGCATTCCCCTGGTATTCCTGCAGAACATCACCGGTTTCATGGTCGGCAGCAAGTACGAATCAGGCGGCATCGCCAAAGACGGTGCCAAACTGGTCACCGCCGTGGCCACCACCCAGGTGCCCAAATTCACGGTGATCATCGGTGGCAGCTTCGGCGCGGGTAACTACGGCATGTGTGGCCGCGCCTACAGCCCGCGCTTTCTGTGGATGTGGCCCAATGCCCGCATTTCTGTGATGGGTGGCGAACAGGCTGCAGGCGTGATGGCGCAGGTGCGGAAAGACGCGCTGGAAAAACAAGGCAAAGCCTTGAGCGCTGAAGACGAAGACCGCATCAAATCCCCCATCCGCACCCAGTTCGACACCCAATCGCACCCTTACTATGCGACGTCACGCCTATGGGACGACGGCATCATCGACCCCGCAGACACCCGCATGGTGCTTGGGTTGGCCATCTCGGCCTCGTTGAATGCGCCGATAGAAGAGACCAGATTCGGTCTGTTCCGTATGTAAGGAATCCAACCATGGCCAGACCGCACGAATTTCCACCACAAGGGCCCGATTTTTGCCTGCCGGTACAATGGCACACCGATCAGTTGGTCTTCGAGCAGGCCACACTCAACGATGTGCCTGCCATGCAAAGCCTGTTCAATTCCAACGCCATGCTGGCGGATGTTGACCCTAGTTTTGGCGAATGGCCGGTCGAGGTCTACGATGAGCTGGTCGCGCAACAGAACGAGGGGATCGAGCCGACTACGCCGTTTGGCATCCGCTTGATCAAATTGCGCGATGGCACCCCTATTGGTTACTTCCATTACCGCTTCAATACCCCGGGTGACGGCATCTTCCATATCTCGATGTTCGTGCTGGGCCACGGCTATCAGGGCAAACAGTATGGCCGCCAGGCGCTGGCGTCACTGGTGGAGCAGGTGCGGCGGGATATCCGCATCCACAGCGCCTACGCTGAGGTCTATATCAACAACGATAGTGCGCTGACCTTCTGGTTCCGTCAGGGTTTCGACCGCATCATGCGTAAGCGCTCGCGCGAAGACCATGGCCAGACCTTCCGCAGCATGATCCTGTGCCGTTCATTCAAGGAGTAACGCCATGACCGATTCTGTCCTGCTTTCCATCGATGATCGGGGAGTCGCCCGGCTGCACTTGAATCGGGCTGAGCTGCACAACGCCTTCGATGACAGCCTGATCCGTGATCTGACCCACCACCTGCAACAGCTGCAAAGCAACCCTGCAGTACGGGTACTGGTGCTGTCGGCAGAGGGCAAAAGCTTCTCCGCCGGGGCCGACCTGAATTGGATGAAGCGAATGGCAGGCTACAGCGAAGCGCAGAACCTGGCCGACGCCATGGATCTGGCCGGTCTGATGCACATCCTGCATACCCTGCGCATACCAACCATTGCACGGGTACAAGGCGCGGCCTTTGGCGGTGGCGTGGGATTACTGGCCTGCTGTGATCTGGTAGTGGCCAGTGAGGCTGCCAGCTTCTGCCTGTCGGAAGTCAAGCTGGGTTTGATTCCCGCTGTCATCAGCCCTTATGTGGTCGGCAAACTGGGGGCCAGCCAAGCCCGCCGCTATTTCCTGACCGCTGAGCGCTTCGATGCCGCCACCGCGCATCGCCTTGGGCTGGTGCATGAGGTCACCACTGCAGACCATCTGGACGAACAGGTCAACAGCTGGATCAAGCTGCTACTGGCCAATGGCCCACACGCCATGGCGGCTGCCAAGCAGCTGATCGACCGTGTCAGCCACAGCGCCATCGATGATGCGCTGATCCATGACACTGCGCAGCGCATCGCCCATATCCGGGCCAGCCAGGAGGGCAAGGAAGGTTTGAACGCGTTTCTGGAAAAGCGTCCGCCAGCCTGGATCAGGTTGTAGGTAACACAGTCGCAAGGCCTGCCTCAATAGCAAAAGACGCGACCTGATGGCCCGTGCAAGCAGCTGACGGAACAGCCCCGCCTCAACCGAATCTGGCGCAGCATGCCAACAGCTGCTTGGCTGCACACGTAATCACCACCGCGAAAGCAAGTGTTCGCGAGCAGTACACCAGATCGCTCCCTGCGATACCCGCCAAGACGGGCACCAGCCCGCATACAGGATGGAAAGTAGACATGTTCGACAAAATACTGATCGCCAATCGTGGCGAAATTGCCTGCCGGGTCATCCACACCGCCCGTCAATTGGGCATCCGTACCGTTGCGGTGTATTCCGAAGCCGATGCGGCGGCCCGCCATGTCAAGCTGGCAGATGAGGCTTGGCTGCTGGGGCCCGCTGCGCCCAAGGCATCCTATCTGCTGGGTGACAAGTTGATCGACATTGCCCGCCAGACCGGTGCCCAGGCCATCCACCCTGGCTATGGCTTTCTGTCAGAGAATGAAGACTTTGCTGCCGCCTGCGAGGCTGCTGGCATCGTATTCATCGGCCCGCCTGCCAGCAGCATTGCCGCCATGGGCTCCAAATCCGCCGCCAAACAGTTGATGGAGCGCGCCCAAGTACCGCTGGTACCCGGCTACCATGGCGACGATCAGGACCCAGCATTGCTGGCCCGCGAAGCTGCGCGCATAGGCTTTCCGGTGCTGATCAAGGCCAGCGCGGGGGGCGGGGGCAAGGGCATGAAGATCGTCGAACATGCCGACGACTTTGCCAGCCAGCTGGCCTCAGCGCAGCGCGAGGCTTTGGCTTCGTTTGGTGATGACAAGGTGCTGGTGGAGAAATACCTGACCAAGCCACGCCATGTCGAGATCCAAGTGTTTGCTGACCAGCACGGGCAATGTGTATACCTGTTCGAACGCGACTGTTCGGTACAACGCCGCCACCAGAAAGTCTTGGAAGAAGCCCCCGCCCCTGGCATGAGCGAAGCACAGCGCCAGCAAATGGGCGACACCGCCTGCAATGCCGCAAAAGCCATTGGCTATGTCGGCGCTGGCACGGTGGAGTTCATTCTGGACACCTTGACCGGTGCGTTCTATTTCATGGAGATGAACACCCGCCTGCAGGTCGAGCACCCTGTCACCGAGATGATCACCGGGCAGGACCTGGTGGAGTGGCAATTGCGCGTCGCCTGCGGCGAGCCTCTGCCCTTGAGCCAGAGCACCCTACGCATCCACGGCCACGCCTTGGAAGCCCGCATCTACGCCGAGGACCCCACCAAGGACTTCCTGCCCGCCATCGGCAAACTGCAAGTGCTGCGCACACCCGCCACCAGCGCTCAGGTACGTATCGACAGCGGCGTGGTGGAAGGCGATGAAATCAGCCCCTATTACGACCCGATGATCGCCAAGCTGATCGTCTGGGGTGAAGACCGCCCAGCAGCGCTGCGCAGAATGCGTCAAGCGCTGGCGGAATACCGCATCGTCGGCCTGACCACCAACGTCGATTTCCTGGCCGCCACCGTGGCCCACCCAGCCTTTGCCAGTGGCGATGTTGACACCGGCCTGATCGCCCGCCACCGTGCGGAGCTGATCCCCGATGCCCTTGCCGCCAGCCCTCAGGTTCTGGCCATCGCCGCACTGGCGGAGCTGGCCAACATCGCGCAAATGGCCGAACAACGACGCACACACAGCGACGACCCCACCTCCCCCTGGAATGATGCTGCAGGCTGGCGGCTGAACGAAGCCACCCATGTCGAGTTGCATTTTAGAGACACGTCTGGCGACCGCGCTGTACTGGCACATTATCGAAATGGCGGATTTATCATTGAAATTGCTGAAGAAAAGATAATGTGTGAATTATTGCAGGCAACTGACGGCCAACTTCGGGTGAATCTGGCAGGCCGCCAGTTGACGGCTGACATCATTCACCATGAAAATGAGTTGCACCTGTTCGTATTCGGCCAGCACCATATCTTGCAACGTTTCGACCCAGTTCTGGATGGGCTCGACGAACAAGATGACGCAGGCAGCCTGCGCGCACCTATGCCCGGCACGGTCGTGGCGGTATTGGTTGCAGCAGGCCAGCCAGTTGAAAAAGGCCAGCCCCTGATCGTATTGGAAGCCATGAAGATGGAGCACACCATCGCCGCACCTGCTGCGGGCTTGGTTGCCGAGCTGCTGTACCAAGTGGGCGAACGGGTGAATGAAGGTACTGAACTGATCCTACTCAACACAGAAACGTAATCGATGGCCCTCCCAACCCGCGTCAAGATTGTCGAAGTCGGCCCCCGTGATGGCTTGCAGAATGAAGCCACCACGATTCCAACCGATGTCAAACTCACCCTGATCGACATGCTGGGCGAGGCTGGGCTTCATACCATCGAGGCGACGGCCTTCGTGTCACCCAAATGGGTGCCGCAGATGGCCGATCACGCAGATGTCATGCGCGGCCTCAAACGCCGCCCACATGTCGCCTACCCGGCGCTGGTGCCGAACATGAAAGGCTTCGAGGCCGCACTGGAAGCAGGTTGTGAGGAAATCGCCATCTTTACTGCCGCCAGCGAAAGCTTCTGCCAGAAGAACATCAATTGCAGCATCGACGAAAGCTTTGAGCGCTTTGCGCCAGTGGTGGACGCCGCGTTGGAGAAAAACATCAAGGTACGCGGATATGTATCCTGCGTGCTGGGCTGCCCCTATGAGGGCGATATCAAACCAGCGGCGGTTGCCGAGGTCGCGCAGCGTCTGCATCAAATCGGCTGTTACGAGGTCTCATTGGGCGACACCATTGGCGTTGGCACGCCGATTGCCGCCAAGAAAATGGTCGAAGCCGTCGCCAGACTGGTACCGCTGAAGCAATTGGCGGCCCACTTCCACGACACCTATGGCCAAGCCATGGCTAACCTGTTTGCGGTCATGGAGCTGGGCATCGCCACCATCGACAGCTCGGTGGGTGGCCTGGGGGGCTGCCCCTACGCCAAAGGTGCCAGTGGCAATGTGGCAACGGAGGATGTGGTCTATATGCTGCAGGGAATGGGGCGCGAAACCGGCGTCAATCTCAACAAGCTGATCGATGCGTCGGCCTATATCAACAGCTACTTACGGCGCACCCCTAACTCCAAAGTGGCGAATGCCCTGTTGGCCAAGCGCGGCTGACAGCCAACCCATCTGAACCCAGGCAGCAGGCAGGTGCCTGCTTGGCCACTCCGCACATGAACCCATCCACACACTACATTGGCCTGATGTCCGGCACCAGCCTGGATGGCGTCGATGCAGCCCTGGTCGATTTCCAGGCCGGCACACCTCAGTTGCAGGAAACCTATTACCTGCCCTACCCAGCTGATTTGGTCGCTGCCCTGCTGGCCATCCATGACAGCGGGCCGGACGAGCTTCACCGTGCGGCGCTGCTCAGCCAGCAGCTGGCCATTTGCTATGCCAATGCAGTACAGGGGCTGTTGGCCAAAGCCCAGTTGCCAGCGAGCGCAATCAAGGCCATCGGTAACCACGGCCAGACCATCCGCCACCGCCCAGAGTACGGTTATACCTTGCAACTGGGCAACCATGCCTTGCTGGCGGAGCGTGTGGGCATTGATGTGATCGCAGATTTCCGCAGCCGGGACATTGCCGCGGGCGGGCAAGGTGCGCCGTTGGTACCCGCCTTTCACCATGCGGTATTTTCCCTACCCGGTGAAACCCGCGCGGTACTGAACATCGGCGGTATCGCCAATATCAGCCTGTTGATGGCCGATGGCGAAATCAGAGGCTTCGACACCGGGCCAGGCAATCTGTTGATGAATGCCTGGATTCACCAGCACCGACAACAGCCATATGACGCGGGCGGACACTGGGCGCAGCAAGGCAAGGTGATCGAGCCGATGTTGGCCGACATGCTGACAGATCCATATTTCAAGGCGCCGATACCCAAAAGCACCGGGCGGGACTTGTTCAACCTCGCCTGGCTCGCTCGTTTCCAGCCTGATCACCATGCTGCGGTGGATGTACAGGCCACACTGCTGGCGTTGACCTGTCACTCGATTGCCGACAGCCTGCGTGCGCATGCGCCAGATTGTCATCACCTCTATGTGTGCGGCGGTGGTGCACACAATACGGCACTGATGGCTTCGTTACAGCATGCACTGCCACACTTGACTGTGCTCATCACCGACCAGCTGGGTATCGGGGTGGATTGGATGGAAGCCATCGCCTTCGCCTGGTTGGCCTACCGGTTCGACCATGGTCTGCCCGGAAACCTGCCCAGCGTCACCGGGGCAGATGGCTTGCGGCGGCTGGGCGTGCTGTACCCCGCCTGACCAGACAACCCATCACAGCGCCCGCCACTATCCACACACGCAGAGAAAAGTCGCATCGCAAGCTACCCAGTGGGCAGCATGCGGACTCATTGACGCAGCACCTCGTCGATGCAGCACTCTGAGCGCCCCCTGGAAAAACACCCGTCCCATCCAAATGCACAGATCGTATCTTTTTACGATACTCGACATCGGTAACCCAGCGGGGTGCGTGATTCACCACCCCTCCCTGCTATACTCCGACCAATTGCACTTCAGGAGCATCTCAATGTCTGGCGGCCAGTTCTCGTTGATGAAGACACAGCGGTTTCTTCCCTTGTTTGTCACCCAGTTCTTTGGGGCATTCAACGACAATCTGCTCAAGAATGCTGTCATCGTGCTGATCAGTTTTCATGGCATGCGCCTGTTCGGGCTGGCACCGGAGCTGACCATCCAGCTCACGGCTGCACTCTTCATCCTCCCGTTTTTCTTTTTCTCTGCAACCTCAGGCCAGCTCTGCGAAAAATACGACAAAGCACTGGTGGCCAGATTTGTGAAGCAGATGGAAATCGCCATCATGATGATCGCCGCTCTTGGCTTTTTCCTGGAAAGCGGCGCCATCTTGATGAGCACCATTTTCCTGATGGGTGTGCATTCCACCCTGTTCGGGCCGCTCAAATACTCGGTGCTGCCGCAATACCTGCGTGATGAAGAGCTGGTCGGCGGTAACGGTTTGATCGAAATGGGCACTTTTGTCTCGATCATACTCGGCCAGGTGGCGGGCACCGTGCTGATCGACGAATTCCATAGCCGGACGGCCATCGTAGGCGCTTTGATGCTCTGCGCAGTGGTGGGCTATCTGGCCGCGCGCCAGATGCCCCCCGCACCCAGCGCCATCTCAGATTTGCGAGTGGATTTCAATTTCGTCCGCCAGACCTTCGCCATCATCGGCCACGCCAAGCAAAACCGCGCAGTCTGGCTGTCACTGCTGGGCATTTCCTGGTTCTGGTTTCTGGGCGCGATCTATCTGTCGAAACTGCCGACCTATGCCTCTGAGGTGCTGGGTGGCAAGGCCAGTGTCTATACCCTGCTGATGACGCTGTTCTCGCTTGGCGTGGGGCTCGGCTCGGTGCTATGTGAAAAGCTCTCCGGACGCAAGGTGGAGCTGGGTCTGGTGCCATTTGGCTCGATCGGACTGTGCCTGTTCGGTATCGATCTGTATTTTGCCACGCCCGCCAAGGCGCTCAGCCCAATGGGCTGGTTGGAATTCGTCAGCGATGCCAGCCATTGGCGACTGATGGCCGACTTTACCCTGATCGGGATCTTCGGTGGCTTTTACATCGTACCACTCTATGCCTTGATCCAGTCCCGGTCAGAGCCCACCTTCCGCTCGCGCGCCATTGCCGCAAACAACATCCTGAATTCCCTGTTCATGGTAGTCTCCGCGCTGTTCGCAGGTGTGCTGGCCGCCTTGAAGGTGGATATCCCGACTGTGCTGCTCAGCGCCGCATTGCTCAACATCGTGGTGGCACTCTACATCTACAGCCTGCTGCCGGAAATCCTGATGCGGTTCGTGGTGTGGATACTGACACACCTGATGTATCGCGTGAAAGTCGATGGGCTCGATCACATTCCAGATGAGGGGCCATGCGTACTGGTATGCAACCACGTCAGCTTCATGGACGCCCTGATCATCGCCGGGGCCTGCCGCCGCCCAGTGCGGTTTGTGATGGATCATCAAATCTTCAAGATCCCGGTCATCAGCTTCGTGTTCCGCACCGCCCGCGCCATACCCATCGCACCATCCAAGGAAGACCCAGAGATGAAGGCCCGCGCCTTTGACAAAGTGGCAGAAGAGCTGGCCAATGGTGAAGTGGTATGCATCTTTCCGGAAGGCAAGATCACCTACGATGGCGAGATGAATCCATTCCGCAGCGGCGTTGAGGACATCGTCCTGCGCACGCCCGTGCCCGTGATCCCCATGGCGCTACGCGGGATGTGGGGCAGCTTCTTCAGCCGCAAGAATGGCCCGGCCATGCAGCGCTTCCCACGTCGGTTCTGGTCGAAGATCGAGCTGCTGGCCGAGCCTGCCATCGCCCCCGCCCAAGTCACCGCAGCCGGGCTACAGACACAAGTAGCCCGCATGCGGGGGGACTGGAAATGAGTAGTACCCAGCGGCGGCGGCCAGCCTTTACCCGCCTTGCCTTTCAACAAAGCTCCACATGAGCCAGAAACTGCATTAGGATTAACGCGGATGCGCAATCTTGCGCTTGCTTGATAGACTCTTACCCCATGCAAAATACACTTGACAAGACTAGGCGTGATGAATTGATCGACGCCGCATCCCACCTGTTCCGCAGCCAAGGCTACGAACGCACTACCGTGCGCGATCTGGCCCAGGCGGTTGGCATGCAATCCGGCAGCTTGTTTTACCATTTCAAGAACAAGGCAGAGATCCTCGAAGCCGTGATGGCCAAAGGCGTAGCCGACATCACTGCGGTAGCAGAATTCGCCCTGGAAGGCGTGACCGAGCCCAAAGAAAAGTTGCGAAGGCTGGTCACCGGCCACCTTACAGCGCTGCTGGGCAGCAGCCAACATGCCCTGGAAGTACTGCTATATGAATGGCACAGCCTGTCAACCGAGGCTCGTGATCGCATCGTCCAGCTACGTGACCGCTACGAAACGCTCTGGCAACAGGTGCTGGATGAAGCCGCCACTGCAGGTTTGGTACACCCGGATACGACCTTCCTGCGGAAAATGATATTCGGTAGCCTGAACTGGACTGTGCAATGGTATCGCCCGGATGGCAGCATGAGCATTGAGGAAATGGGGGATCGTATGTTGAATCTGATCCTCCGTGGCTGATCTGCGGCCATAGATTCTGTTGGTACCCGTCGGTATCAACAGAGCCTGGCAAGATCATCCCGCCGCCCCGTCGCTGGTGAATTTGCGATCAAATCATCACCAGTCATACCACCCAGGCGGGCGACAGGTCATAATAGGCATTGTGTTCTTAAACCGACAATGCCATGTCCAATCATCCATTCCCTGAGCTGACCCTGGTCGAAGCGCGCATTCTGGGCGTTTTGGCAGAGAAACAGAAAACTGTTCCTGACACCTATCCTTTGTCGTTGAATGCACTGCTGTCCGGCTGCAATCAAAAGACCAGCCGCGACCCGATCATGGAGTTGACGGAGGCGAGCGTGGCCGAAGCGCTGGATAATCTACGGCATCGTTCGCTGGTGATTGAATCCAGCGGGGGTCGGGTGGCCCGCTATGCACACAATATCGATCGTGTATTGCAGATCCCTGTGCAATCACTGGCTATCCTGACCACCTTAATGTTACGCGGCCCACAGACAGCGGGCGAGATCCGCCTCAACAGCGAGCGCCTGCATCGGTTTTCTGACATCTCGGCAGTCGAAGGCTTTCTGAACGAACTGGCGGAACGCAGCAGCGGCAACCTGGTCAAGGAGCTTCCCCGCCAACCCGGTGCCCGGGAAAACCGCTGGGCACACTTATTATGCGGCGAGCCAGCAATCGAATTGACCAATGCGATCAGCACACCTGCCAGTGCCCACACCAGCGAGCTGGCTGCGTTACGTGCAGAGGTGGATTCGTTACGTGAGACGGTAAGCCAACTACAGGCTCAATTGACCAAAATCAGCCAGGAACTGGGTTTATAGGAAGCTGTTAGCAGAACGGACGGGGGCCTGCCTGGTGGCAGATATCCGCGTGCCATAGGCATGGTTTTATTGTTGTCAATGCCCAGCATGCCCCTACTCCGCGAGGCCGTCACCGTCCATTGAGCGATGTTTGGCAACCATCCCTTCCATATGCCGCCCATTCCAATTCCACTTGTCATCAAAAATACTCAGACACTCGGCCTCTCCCCGAATGGCGTCATAGCAAGCCATTCCATGGCAAGCGCTGAGTCAGGCCACCTCCACATCCAGCAGAAAAGCGCAATATTCCGGCCTTCATCTCATTCGACCGCCGCCCCTGCCCCGCCGAGAGCAACTACCCAATACCGCCAGTAGCCGGTATGCTTGCCGGTTCGTTTCAAGGAAGATCACCATGCCCATATCAGGACGCGCCATCTATCTGTTACTTGCCCTATTGGTCTTCCTAATTGAATTCGCCATCGCCAAAGGCTGGATCGGCGGCATGTTCATACGGGGCAGTGTGGGCGATATCCTGGTCATCATACTGATACATTGCGTATTCCGTGGCATCAGCCAGGTATCGGTCAGTGGAGCGGCCATCACAGCCTGCGCATTGGGTTTTCTGGTGGAAGGCCTACAGGCAATACACCTCGCTGAGCTACTGGGTTGGCCCAAGGGCAGTGTCGCCTATATTGTGCTTGGCAATACGTTCAGTATTAGTGATCTGGCGATGTATGTCATAGGGGCGATATTGGCATACACACTCGATCAGACCCTACTGCAGAAATGGTTGAATCCAGCCCAGCCCTCCCCCATCTCCTCATCATCTACTGCTCAGGAACACAAACCATGATGATCGATGCACTGGAAAAACTGCTGAACGGCCCACGTGATGGTGCCTTGCTGCGCTTTTCACTTGGCAACGCTCATTTGCAGGCAGGCCATTTGATGGAAGCGATTCAATATTTTCAGGACACCTTGGCACACGACCCGCACTATTCCGCGGCGTGGAAAGCACTGGGAAAGACGCTGACAGCGGCAGGCAAGCCAGATGCAGCACTGGAAGCCTATCGGCAGGGCATACAGGTAGCTGAGGATAAAGGCGACAAACAAGCCGCCAAAGAGATGCGAGTTTTTGCCAAGCGGATTGAGAAATCCGCCCCAATCTGACCCACCTAATCACACCCCCACCCCTGGCAAGCTCCCCCTTACCATCTGGTGAAGCTGGCGGCAGGCTCGCCAATCCCATAGCCAAGCCAGCCCTGCCCGTTTAGGGCCTATTCTTGATGAGTCTCTTATTCAAAGCAGTGGATAAAGCGTCCAATCCCGGATGATCATCGTGTTTTTATTCCAAATCATTCTGGGTTAGCAGCGTAAATTTTTGAGTTGGGGTAGCTTTCAATCTGGCTAGCGGTCCGACGATCACAAGCCCATACGATTCATATTGTTACCAAGGCCATGCGTTGGCCTGCCACCCAATCCGCGAATGGCTGGCCCAGCCCACCCTGACGCAACTGGGTCAACAGGTTTTGAGCCTGCTCCTGGCCCAGGGCCGCCTGCATGGATTGCAACACCTGCTCGACCACAAGCAGATGCCCGTCGGCAATCGCATGGCTGGCGTAATCCAGTTGGGTATCGCGCCACGCCACCATCTCGCTCGGCAGCTCCCCAACACACCAGCTTTTGGCAAAGCCGATGGTGTAATGGCTCCGCGCCTGATGCCACGTCACATCAGCCTCTGTTGGCTGAAACGCCATCCCAAGCAGATCCGCCACCATGGTGCCAAAAGGATCCCCCGATGCCACCCCAGATGCCCACAGCTGTATGCCAGACACGCTGCCCATACCATGTGACAAAATCGTCAGCCCCCCGACCGCGACTGCAAGATGGCGCAGCAATGCCTGCCAGGCAGACCACGCCGCCTGCCAGTCCAGATCCGGCCACTGCTTCTGCACGGCTTGTTCCGCCAGGCGTTCAGCATCGGTCATCGCCTGCCAGACTGTTCTGGCTGAGCGGATCAGTCGCTTAGTGGAGAGATTGCGTTCCAGCTGGCTTTGCCATTCATCGTGCAAACCCGGCACAAACTGGGCGATCTGCTCCCGGATGCGCATCCGCTTGCCCATGTCGATCTGGAGATAGCGTTCCTGCCACTCATCCAGCCAGGCCAAGGGCTCCATCAAATTCAATTGTCGAGGCATGTTCGCGGCACCTTGTCGATTTTTCCGATGATGAACCCAGGGGCAGCGGCCACTGCGTCACGATCCAGATAAGTGGAGCATGATAATGGCACCCGGGCAGCTTTATATTCTACCCCACCCCATGCACGCGGTATATTTTAACTTGAAGACATATAAAACATATAAACCACGTAAATCGCATATTAAAGAAACACTCCTCCTATATTGACCACCATTTGCCACATCACCCGCCACACTACCCATGCTGCCCTAGTGCTGGCTTGCCCAGCCAGCATCATGCCAGCAGTCGAATATGCGCATGTACAACCGCACAGATAAAACTGGGCAAATACCCTTGCGCGATCTCTTTTTATGATTTTTTTAATTAAATTACTCAAACACATAGATAAATATCAAAGCATATGCACACTTGCCGACCCGCATATCAATCGATACAATATTATGACAACAAAATAAATATGCCAATTCAAATATAATCACTCATCAACCTAGTGCGGATCGCAGGCCGATCCCTTCTGGCTGCACCACTGAATACACATGACAAGGTTTTCGCAGATCAAGCGAACCATCGGATTCATGACAGCCAGGGCACACTCTGATCAATCAACTGGTGTTTTGGAGCAATCTTGGCTGATTCACATATTCCACACATGCCACCCTCGCTGGTTGAGCCAACCTTGCCAGCGGAACTGGGACTGGAGCAGGCGCTGCCGGCGATTCCAGACGATCCATCAGCGCTTGTCAGGCAGGCCATGGACACGGGCTTGGCGCAGGAGGCTGGCGCGGTCAAAGAGCAGCTGGCCGATGCGGCTACAGCGGGTATGGCTGCCGCCAGCACGATCACATCTGGGCAGCCGCTGACAGCTGCAACCAGTCTGGCGCAAGCGGCGGGCGTCGATCCTCGCGCCTTGCAGGCGGTTTCATCGCTGGCTGATCTGGCAACGGCCTCAAGTACCAACGCCCTGTCCGATATGGCCCGCTCGCTGGCATCAGACCTACCCATGGCAGATGCCTTGCCGGTTTCCGAAGCCATCGAGCCAATCGCTGAAAAACTGCATATTGCCGAGCACCCGCTGGCTGGCAGGGCGGTGATGGACTTCGCCTCGTCAGACATCCCATTCCAACCGGCTCCGGCGGTGGCCAAGGCAGCGCTGGCTGGCAATGGCCAGATTCCCAGCCTGACCCAGGACAATCGGCTGATCCGTGTCCATGGGCTGCCGGAGGGATGCAAACTTGCCATCGCCAGTGTCGCTGGCGAATCAGCCATCTCCGACACCTATGAGTTCCGGCTGGATCTGCAATCACCACGTCACGACATCGACCTCAAAGAGGTCATGGGCAAGAACGTGACCGTGGCCATCTCATTGCAGGATGGCAGTGAGCATGTCCTGAATGGCTATGTCGATGCATTCGCGTTTCGCCATCACGATGGCAGCATGGCGGTATACGACGCCCGGATCGTTCCCTGGTTTGCCACCCTGGCCCATCGCATCAACAGCCGGATCTATCAGGAAAAGACGCCGCAGCAAGTTCTGGAGATGCTGTTCAAGGAAGACTACCCAGGTTTTGCCGATTATCGCTTTCAACTTCAGAAGCAATACCCAGCCGAAAGCTACATCGTGCAATATGGTGAAAGCGACCTGCATTTCGCCAACCGGATCATGGAGCGGTTTGGTCTGTTCTATTACTTCGAGCACCGCCCCGACGGCCACACCTTGGTGATTGCCGATGACTCGACCAGTGCTGGCTGCTGCCCACCGCAAGCAGACCATCCACGTATCCGTTTCAATGGCGGCAACCGGGTCGAGGCCGAGGATTGCATCAACCATTTTGCAGCCCGCCGTGAGCTGCAACCATCCAAGATCTCGCTGAACACCTTTGATTTCAAAGCCCCGAACACCCCGCAATATCTGGAAGAACCAACCATTGCCGAGCAAGGTGCCATCCCCCGGCTGGAGGTTTACGATGGCAACCCAGCCTTTGGCTACCGCAACATCAGCGATGGCGAGCGCGAAGCCCGGCTCCGCATGGAAGCCTGCGAGTGGCAGGCAAAGCTGTTCAGTGGTCGATCTGAATGCCGTGGGTTGGTGGCAGGCCAGACATTCGAGCTGCTGGAACATCCCTGGTTTGGGGCCGCTGGTGGTGACAACCAGTTTCTGGTGCTGAGCATGCGACTGGAAGCACACAGCAATATCCGTGATGGCCAGCCACATCTTGTCTATCAGAACGGGTTCAACGCCATCCGCCGCAAGATTCCCTATCGCCCGATCCGCCGCCATGAGCGACCCACCATGAAAGGGCCGCAGACCGCAACAGTGGTGGGCCCGCAAGGGCAGGAAATCCACACTGACCAATATGGCCGGATCAAAGTGCAATTCCACTGGGATCGGCATGGCCGCCATAACGAACGCAGCAGCTGCTGGATTCGCGTCAGCCAGCCCTGGGCGGGCCAGGGCTGGGGCACAGTGGCCATTCCCCGTATTGCCCAGGAGGTGATCATCGACTTTCTGGAAGGCGACCCGGATCGGCCCATCTGTACAGGCCGCCTGTTCAATGCCGACCAGCCAGCACCCTATGCGCTACCAGCAGGCGCCCACATGATGGGCTTCAAGAGCCGATCCACACCCGGCGGCGGTGGGTTCAGCGAAATGGTGATCCACGATACCAAGGGCAATGAACTGATCAATATCCATTCACAGAAGGATATGGTCACCACGGTACAGCACAACAAACGTACCGTCATCAACGGCCCGGAACACACCATCAATGTGACGAAGGGATTTCAACACACCGAAGTCAAACAGGAGATCACCGTCAAATCGACGGACGGCCCGATCGAGATCACATCCGCAACCCAGCATGTCCACATCAAAGCGGCCACCACCATCACACTGGAAGTCGGGGCCAGCAAGCTGACCATGGACAAAGAGGGGAATATCAGCATTCAGGGGGTCAATATCTCGGTGAACGGCAGTACGATCACCTCGACTTCGACCGATCAGCACACCATCCAAGGTGCGCCGGTCAATATCAATAAATAGGACAACCACCGCATTGCCCCACACCTGTGGGGCAATGCGGGCTGATCAACACCCCGACATATGAACGAACACGATATCGAACGTTACCACCTGCATGAAGGCAGCATGGCCCTGCCCGCTGGCTTTGCCGATCGAACAGCCAATCTGTTCATCATGCCGGACCGCACCAGCAGTGCACCCAACCTGAGTATTGCCAGGGATCAGATGCAAGCGGGTGAAGATTTGGCCCGTTATGTGGATCGCCAGCTTGGCATCATGAAGGCCAAGCTGACCGGACATAGAGTGGATCGCCGGACACCATCCACGCTTGGCCAAGATGGGCAGGCCATCACAGGTGAGCAGATCGATGCCCACTACAAAAATGGCAAGCTGACCATCTGGCAGCGGCAAGCGGCGTTTTCGATCAGCGGGCCGCGTGTGTTGATCTTCTCGGCCAGCTGCCCGCATGCACTTGACGAGCAGTTCGATACGCTATGGCGGGCTTGGCTCGACAGCTTTGTGCCACGCCCTGAATAGCGTGCTGCTCATCATCCCAGGGTGGGTCGAGATGAACCATCTCAACATGGCCAGACCACGTTGATCAATCATTGAAGGCGTATAAACGATGTATGAAGCGGCCCGAGTAGGCGACCCGATCAGCCACACCAGCGCCCTGGCCGGTTTCCTGATAGGTGCGCTGTTAGGCGTAGCACTCATTGCTGCAGTTGCTTTTGCAACCTTCACCTGCGGCTTTGGTGTCGCTCTATTGGCGGGTCTGGCTGCCGGGCTGGGGGCACAGGGGCTATTGGCGGCAGGGGAAGCCATCGGGCGGGCCATGCGGACCGTCACTGGTGCGATTGCGACAGGCAGCCTGGATGTCTTCACCAATCTCAGGCCCGCGGCCCATGCCATTCGCAGCACGGTCGGCTGCAGCAAAGATACACCAGTGCAATTCATTGCCGAGGGCTCCACCAGTGTCTTCATCAACAATCAGCCGGCAGCCCGCAAGGGGGATCACACCACTTGTGACGCAGAAGTCGATGACGGCTCCCCCGATGTCTTCATTGGTGGTGGCACGGCGCAGTACCTGCCCATCGAGCGGGAGATTCCGGACAAATACCGCACCTATGTCGATTGGGCATTCGCTGCCGCCGGGCTGGTGGGTGGCCTGGCGGGGTTGGTACGCAAAGCAGCTGGCGCCCCCTTGCGCGCCCTGCTGCCTTGTGCGGGCAGATACATTGCCGGCTATATGGCCGGTGAAGCCCTCTCGCGTTATGTCGTCGCCCCGGCCATTAGCCGCGCCTGGGGCGCATTGACCGGCCACCCGGTCGAGGCGACGACCGGCAGAAAACTGCTGCTCGCACAACAAGAAATCGACGGGGTGGTGGATGACCTGTTACCCATCATCATCCAACGCTTCTACAGCAGTGGCATCGCCACATCCGGTCTGCTGGGCCAAGGCTGGCGAATGCCTTGGGACATCACCTTGCATCAGGCGGGTGGCCGTATCATCTACACTGATCTGCAGGGCCGCGAAACCGCTTTTCCATGGGTGGCCCCAGGTGAAAACAGCTTTTCCGCTGCGGAACAGAAATTCCTCACCTGCCTGCCTGACGGTCGTTACCTGATCCATGATCTAGACCAAACCTATCTGCTGTTTTCGGCACTCCCTTCCGATGGCCAACCAGCAAGGCTGGCCCGACAGGAAGATGCGCTAGGGCAGGCACTGGCCTTTATCTACGATACAGACAGGCTGGTATCGATCACGACCCCAAATGGCGACGAATTACGCTGCCAATATCATCACTCCACAGGCCGGTTGGCGGCACTCATCCACTACCCCGCCGCAACAGATGGCGCGCTGTCGCCTAGCACGCTGGTTCGTTACGAGTATGACCACAATGGCCAGTTGAGTGCGGTCTACAATCAGCAGAACCAGCTCACACGCCGATTCAGTTACGAGAATGGGCTGATGGTGCAGCAGCAGGATCAGCTAGGCTTCACCTGCCACTACCGCTGGGAAAACATCGGTGGCCAGCCCCGCGTGATCGAACACACCACCAATACCGGCGAACACTATCAATATCGATATGACCCAGCCAACCGCCAAAGCTGGATGACTGACAGCCTAGGCCGCACTGCCCACTGGCAATACGACGAGCATCATCAGATCATCGCCTATCAAGACCTGGATGGCAGCGAATACCGCACACAATACAACGACGACGGTCACCCGACGCAATTCCAACTACCCGGCGACCGCCAGCTGCAGCTTGAGTTTGACGCCCTGGGTCGCATCCAACGTGAAATCGACCCACTTGGGCAAGTCACCCAATACCAATACCACGGCAACACCCGTCAGATCACCCAATTGAGACTGCCGGATGGCGGCGACTGGCAAGCAGAATACGATGTACATGGCCGCCTGATCCGCCAACAAGACCCACTGGGCCATGCCGAGCACTATGAATATGACCGGGCATTTCAACCCAAAGCCCATATCGATGCACGAGGTGGCCGCCGACAGTTCTTCTGGACCGCTCGTGGCAAACCACAACGACAAGTTGATTGCTCCGGCAAGACCACGCACTTTCACTACGATGCCCAGCATCGGCTGATCGGCGTGACCGACGCCCTGGGACAGCAGACGCACTATCAACGGGACGAGGCCGGACGAATCACCCGCATCGAATTGGCGGATGGCAGCAGTGAGCTGTTTGAATACAGCGGTAGCGGGCTGCTGAGCCGCTATCTTGACCCACAGCGGATGGAGCAACAATGGCAATACGATGTGCGGGGCTTGTTGATCTCCCATCGCAATGTCTCCCACCACACCACCCGCTATGACTATGACGCCTATGGCCGTTTGACCAAGCTGACCAACCCCAATGGCGCAGCCTATCGCTTTGAATACGACGCAGCCGACCGCCTGATCAGCGAACACCGCCTGGATCAGCTCAGCAAACATTATCAATACCATCCGGCGGGCTGGCTCTCTGCCGAAACCACCATTGGCCAAGCTGCAGGGCAATCGTTGTCCAAGACCGTGCGACTCACCCACGACCTGCTGGGCCGATTGATCAAGCGCGAAACCGGCACTGCCGTATTCGGTTATACCTACGACCCGCTGGGCCGCCCCCTGCACCTCCACCGCACCCCTACCCCTTTTGGCTTGCAGATGGGGGTTCAGCCAGATGCCATCCAGTTCGAATACGACGCAGCGGGCCAGCTCACTCAGGAGCATGGTCGCCATGGCCGGGTGCAGTACCAACATGATGAGCTGGGCAACCTGATCCAACTGATGCTACCGCAAGGCCACCAGCTCGGTTTCCTACACTATGGCAGCGGGCACCTGCATCAGATCCGGTTCGATGAGCGCGTCATCACCGACATCGAGCGGGACGACCTGCACCGTGAAACCCTGCGCAGCCAGGGCCGCCTGCACACCGCATTCGGCTACGATGCCCTGGGCCGCAAACAATGGCAGAGCAGCGAATGGCGCCAACCAGCGCCCCTCCCGGCCATGCCAGAAGCACCTCTACCCCAGCCCGGCAGCGGGGTGCTGTGGCGGCAGTATCAATACAACCAGCGTGGTGACCTGCTCCAGCAGCGCGATGGCCTGCGCGGCCAGATCGAGCTTCAATACAACCCGGCAGGCTACTTGATCAGCCGCAGAACCGAGGCCCCCTTTGGCCAGAGCCATCTGCAACGCTTTCAGTACGACCCGGCAGGCAATCTGCAAGGCAGCGAGGGCCTTGTCCAAGACAATCGGCTGCGTGTCTATCAAGACCTGCGGTTCGATTACGACGCCTATGGCAACCTGATCGAGAAGCGCAAAGGCAGCCACACCACCTTACGGCTGGTCTATGATGCCGACGACCAGCTGCTGCTGACCGAACAGACCTGCCACGACACCCGCACCATCACCCGCTTCGATTACGATGTGCTGGGGCGGCGCATCGGCAAGACCGTCTCCAGCCAATCCACACTCAAGCCTGGCCCCGCCCACACCCACAGCACCACCCGTTTCATCTGGCAGGGCTTACGCCTCCTGCAGGAGATCCACACCCCAGGCACCCAGGCGGAGATCACCCACACCTATGTCTATGAAACCGACCAGCGCTACAGCCCACTCGCCCGCATCGACCAGTGGCAGGACAGCACCAGCGATCACGCCAGCACCCAGCTCTACTACTTCCACACCGACCAGATCGGCACCCCGCAAGAGGTCACCGATGAAGCCGGACAGCTGGTCTGGGCAGGCCGCTACCAAGCCTGGGGCAAGCTGGAGGGCCAGCACACCACCAGCGGCCAAAGCACCCTCACCCAGCCACTACGCTTCGCAGGCCAATACGCCGACGACAGCACCGGGTTACACTACAACACCTTCCGCTATTATGACCCCGATGTCGGGCGATTCATCAACCACGACCCCATCGGCCTGAATGGCGGCTTCAACCTCTATGCCTATGCGCCCAATCCCACCGGGTGGATTGATCCGTGGGGGTTGGCCACTGTTGATGCAATATTTGAGATGGCTGGTCAAATATTTACTGGAGTCAATCCAACGGAGCGGACGCCTCGTGTTAATGGTTCTACAATTCCTGGATTGGCTGGCCCCAATAGCAGTCGCTTCGATATGCACGCAGAAATCGATGCAATGATGAAAGCCTATGATGCTAATTTGCGGGGAGGAAGAGGTGTGTTAACAGTAGAAGGTCTTGAAGTTTGTGCTTTTTGTAAACGAAGCATCAAAAACATGGCAAAGGCATTGAATCTTGATGAATTCATAGTGCATGAAATCAGCAGCGGGAAAACTTACACATTCACTGGCCGTGATTTGAATAAGATCCGAGAAGGTGGAAAGGGATTTAAAGGAGCATGCTAGGATAAATCATGAAAACAACTCATGTTAAAGCAGATAAAGAATTTGAAGATGATGGATTGTATTGCATAACCATTTGGGTAGAGGAATTCCCACCAAGATATATATCCATTTCCTACGATGAGATCGAAGAACCAGAATCTATATATATAGAAGCAGAGGATCAGAAATATGGATTTAAAGTACCATCAATCGACCTCACCCTAAATGATTCGTCATTAAAAATTGGGCTTGGTAATGATACAGCCTACCATTTTCACTGGACGAATCAGCGCTGTATCACCATCACCTTGACCGCAGAAGAAATAGAAGAAATCAAACCCACACTTCACCATATCCAGCAAAAATCTGGTCAAAATTCATAGCCACTTTGAATTAGAAAGCGCCCCCGACGTTTTCATCGATGGGGGCAAAGGATAGTACCGCCTCATGAAGAAACATGTTAATGACCTCAAAATCAAAAGCACAAAGCTGGAACACCAAGCCAAGAACAATGCTGAGAGATATAAAACTTGGTGACATCTTCTTATTTTAATTAGCTAGCAACGCCTACGGATCAGGGGGGATTATTTCCCGCCAACAGATTTGGTCACGTTGCAGAAATTTTTGATGTTACTTTCCCATCTCCAGATGTTTCCATAGAAGAGATCATTAACAATAAGCGGTTACGAGCAATAATATTGGACTCATATGGACTTTTCGACAGAAGATCCAATGGGAACTGGCAAATAATCGGCCACGACAGCAGCTACAAACAAGATAATCTAGATAATATATTTTTCTGATATGGAACAGGACCAGGGATAAAAATAGTCGATGCACTTGACATGGAAAAGCCTGGAACAAAAGACGACCCATTGAAATACCCACCATACTCACCCTACGCCGATATTCATGCAAGGACAAGCTATTTCCCAAGCATGCTTAATATTTATTTACGCAAGGAACCAATAGTGAAACACCTAAAAATCAAATGGAATCACCATTTCGCTGATGAACCGATTTTGTTATATAGCGAATTGAATGATGACAGCTTGTAAATTAGAAAGATAGAGATTTTCCCAAACGGCGAATATGGCTATGCCTATGACGAAACAACCAAAATCTCAACACAACTTTCAGAAACAACAATTCCTTCAATAGATGAAATTTCCGAAGACCCACAATTTCTACCCGAGATTATAAAAAAAGAAGAATTTGAGGGCGTTTGGATAAAGGCCACTAAATAACCCCCTCAACACGCCCCATGACAACAAAACGTGGCACCACCATTAAAAGAGCAATGCCACGCAAGAATTCACAAAAAATTCATGATATTTTTACGCACAGGGGTAGCATCTCCAACATAAAAAACAACTGTTAAGCAAGGAGGTAAACATGGCCATCAAATTCAATCTCGCTCTAGATACTTCAGAGATACTTTCTCTGGAGAAAAGTCTTGGATTTACACTTCCATTAATCTATAGAGATTTTCTGATTAAAACAAATGGCATATCCATCATCCCACCAAGCTTTTCTAATATTAAATTCGATAAAGTTGAAAATGGTGAAATTTCATTTTCATATCTCTTCGGCCATGCACTGGCAAATACCAGCCTTGACATTTTATCCACCCACCGTGAAATTGGAGATGAGATAGATTTCCTGGAAAACCCCGTCATAATTGGAGAGGATGGCGGAGGAAACTTTTATGTAATGCTTTGCAGAGGGGAGTCGAGCAACGTCTATTACTGGGATAGAACACACCTCCACGCAGAGGATGAGAACTTGAAGTACGATATTGCAGAGGTGGGTGAATGTGGGCATCTTTATTTGGTTTCCAATACATTCAATGACTTTTGTAACCTCATCTCCGACTCTTTAGGCGGGTCACCATTGACGCCATCACCATAAAAGAAATGTATTATTGGGCATTGCCAATCTAGCAAGCTCCAATACACCTCTGCAGACTACTTGATCAGCCGCAGAACCGAGGCCCTCTTTGGCTAGAGTCATCTGCAACGCTTTCAGTACGACCCGGCAGGCAATCTGCAAGACAGCGAGGCAGCAATATTTCGAAAACGCTTATCAAGAAAATAAAAACTCATTTAAAAGAAAATGCCAATGACCTCAAAATCAAAAGCTCAAGGCTGGAACACCAAACCAAGGACCATGCTGAGATATATAAAACCAGGTGATATTTTCTTATTTGAGCTAACCAGCAGTGCATATGGAGCCGGCAGAATTCTTTCTGCAAATAGTCTGGGCCACGTTGCTGAGATTTTTGATGTTATATTTTCAACTCCAAACATACCCGCTCAAGATATTATTACTCACGAACGACTACGAGCAATCATATTAGACTCATACGGGCTTTTCGATAAAAAAATCTATGGAAACTGGCAAATAATTGGTCACGATGACAACTTCAAGCAGGACAATCTCGACAAAATATACTTCTCTTACGGAGAGGGAACTGGCATTCGTGTAATTGATGCTCTTGACAATGAAAGACCCGGCACGCAAGAAGATTTGGATAAATATCCGGCCTATTCACCTCATAGTGATTTTCATGTAAGAACTAGGCTTTTTCCGGATTATGCTCAAAAGAAGATATAAATCTGATCATACCGGCTATACCTCGTCCCCGCAGGTATAGTAAGCCGCAAACAATGGCAGAGCAGCGGATGGCACCAATCAGCGCCCCTCCCGGCCATGCCAGAAGCACCTCTACCCCAGCCCGGCAGCGGGGTGCTGTGGCGGCAGTATCAATACAACCAGCGTGGTGACCTGCTCCAGCAGCGCGATGGCCTGCGCGGCCAGATCGAGCTTCAATATGACCTTTCCCCGTTAGGTATCCCAGTCTTTAATTAGCAACCTGGGTCCTCTGTTGGTGGTACTTCTGCCGGAATTCTTCCGGCGTTAAATATCC